>DATBAK010000077.1 GCA_036271555.1 Acidimicrobiia bacterium | reverse complement strand
CGGCGCGCGCCACGAGATCGGCTCGCACCGTCTCGGCGGCTTGGCGGGCCTCTTCGATCAGGCGTCCGGCCTCGTTCTTGGCGTCGGCGATCTGCGCCAGGTACTGCGCCTTCTCGGCCTCGGCTTCGGCCTTCGCCGACTCCGCGCCCTCGAGGTCGCCCCGGATGCGGTCCTCGCGTGCCTTCTCCATGTTCTTCACGGCCGGCACGCCGAACTTCCACATCGCGAGCAACAGGACTACGAACGCAGCCGAGCCCCACAGGATCTCGTTGTTGCCCGGCTTGAGCGGCGACGGTGCCTTCTGGCAGTCGTCGATCGAGCCGCCCTTGGCGAGGAGCCCGGCGCAATGCTCGGCCGCCTCGTTCGCGTACTTCGGCGTCGACTCCTGCGCGTATGCAGGCGCGGCGACGGCGAACACCGCGACCGCGATGCCGACTGCTGCGATCAGTGCACGAAGGTGCTTACGCACGATTCCCCCTACCCGGAGATGATGAACGCGAGGACGAAGCCGAACAGCGCGAGCGCCTCGGTGAACGCGATGCCGAGGAACATCGTCGTGCGGACGGTGCCGGCCGATTCGGGCTGGCGCGCCATCGCGGTGATGGCGTTGCCGACCACGAGGCCGATGCCGATGCCGGGGCCGATGGCCGCGGCGCCGTAGACGATGCCGCGACCGACCGACGCGAGACCCTTGTCGGTGACGCCGGAGGTGGCGGCAGCTGCCAGTACGTGGAGCAAGGTTCCTCCCTAGTGCTCGGGATGCATGGTGCCGCCGATGTAGACGGCCGTGAGGATGGTGAAGATGAACGCCTGCAGGAAGCTCACGAGGACTTCGAAGCCCGTGAGCGCGAAGAGCAGGACGAAGCTGAACGGCAGGATGACGAGCAGCAGGCTCTTCTTGAAGACCGCGGTGCAGATCACCGAGAACGTCGCGAGGATGAGGTGACCGGCGAGCATGTTCGCGAAGAGCCGCACCATCAGCGAGAACGGCTTCACGAGGAAGTGGGAGACGAACTCGATCGGGATGACGATGACCAACAGCGCCTTCGGCACGCCCGACGGCACGAGCGAGTTCTTCACGTAGTGCAGCGGTCCCTGCTTCACGACGCCGACGACGTTGAAGATCACCCACGTCACGAGCGCGAGCACGAGCGGCATCGCGAACCGCGCGTTCGCGGGGAACTGGAAGTACGGGATGATCTCGAAGATGTTGCTGAAGAACAGGAAGAAGAACAGCGCGGTGAGGTAGGGCAGGAACGGCAGGCCCTCCGGACCGATCGTCTGCATGAGGACCTGGTCGCGCACGAACTCGACGCCCATCTCCGACATCGCCTGCACGCCGGTCGGCACGGCCTTCTTCTGCCGGGCACCGACCAGGAACAGCAGCAGCGTCAACGCCGTCGCGATGAGATAGATCAGTCCGACCTTGTTGAGTGCGAACAGCGACGAGTTCTTGAACGCGAACGCCGGCCAGTTGGTCAGGTTCGAGATCGGGGGAACGTCGAGTCCGAGCAGCACTGGCTCAGTCCTTTCCGCCGAGAGCGTGCGGGCGCGGCTTGAGGCCAGGGAAGGCCAGTTGCAGCCGTACCGACTTCGCTTCCCAGATCAGGAGTCCGAGGTGGCTCACGACGAGCGCGAGACCGAAACAGGTGAGGTTCAGGAACGACGCGTGACCGGCGAGCACGAGCGCGACGATCACGACGACGAACCGCAGGATGAGGCTCGCGAGCACGGTGCCGCCGAGCAGCCCGGGCGAGCCCTTCGTCGCCGCCCAGCTCTGCAGCCCGCCGGCGACGAGGAAGTTGAAGCACACCACGGCGACGCCGAGCGCCACACCCACCGCGCCGGCCCATCCCGCGGTCAGCGCGCCGATCGCGACGCCGAGCGGCGCGACGAGCAAGCCGTGGCGTAGGAGGTCGAACGCGATGTCGCGCTCGTAGGCCGTGGAGGTCTCCGGCGCCGTAGACATCACCGTTTCCACGGCTTGCCCTCCTCGGCCTCGTCCATCGCGGCGCGGTACTTGTAGAACGCGCTCACGACCACGCCCGTGAGGGCGAGCGCGAAGAACGTGACCCGCAGGATCGAGCCCGTCCCGAACACGTGGTCGAGCCACAGGCCGGCGAGGAAGAAGAGGAACGGCGTGGCCACGAACTCGACGGCCTGGCCGAGGGCGTTGCCGAACCCGGTGTAGAGGGCCTGCCGGTCCGCGAGCGGCGGGTCGGACGGCGCCGCGGCGATGTGCCGGAGGCCGAGAGGCCGCTTGATGTGGTCGCGAACCCGGCTCGCCGGGCGCTCGCGAAGCTGATCCGCTGCTGGCTCTACCACCGAAACCCTGCTCGATCCCCCTGCGTCCTCCCGGGCCTGGAAGACGCTTGTGAATTATTTCGCAATCTAATAAAGAACGGTCAGGCGGGCAAATTGGCCCGCGCGACGGATGGCTGACTGCTCTGGCTGGTGCGGCTGGTGGAGCTCGCGGGCTCGATCCGTCAGGCCCGCTTGCGCCGGTGGTGCTCGAGGTCCACGACGGTCTCGAGCCCGGCCGGGGAGTCTGCCTGAATTTCTTCCTCCGCGCCCGTCCGGAGTGTCGCCGCGGGGTGCCGGGAGCGGCCGGCGCGGTTCCGACCCCGGCGAACACCGGGGTGGAAGAGGATGAAGAGGACGAGCGCGAGCGCCGCGAGCAGGAACGGCACGAGCGCGTTGCCGCGGTTCGTGTACGTCGGCAGGAGCGCGACGCACGAGAGCAACGCGGTCCACGCCCAGAGGATCATCACCGCGCGCCGGGGACCGTGGCCGAGGCGCACGAGCCGGTGGTGCAGGTGATCGGTGTCGGCCTCGGAGAACGAACGACCGCGCGCGACGCGACGGACGAAGGAGAACACGGTGTCGACGACGGGCACACCGAGGATGATCAGCGGGATCACCAGGGGCGCGAAGAAGAAGTAGGTGTTGCCGCTGAACTGCACGTCGGTGCGCCCGCCGACCGTGATCGTCGGCACCGCGAGCATGAGACCGAGCAGCAGCGCGCCGGCGTCGCCCATGATGATCTTCGCGGGGTTGAAGTTGAAGGGCAGGAAGCCCACGCACATCCCGACCGCGATGATCGCGATGAGCGGGCCGATGTTCGATCCGTCGAGGAAACCGGCCTTGAAGAGGCGATCGGCGAAGAGGAACAGCGCGCTGCCGCCGATCGCGACGATGCCCGCCGCGAGCCCGTCGAGCCCGTCGATGAGGTTGATCGCCTGCGTGAGCAGCACGACCCAGAGCACCGTGACGAGCGGCGCGAGGTTCTGCGAGAGCACGACGACGTCGGCGTGGAACAGGTTGAACGGGACGCGGAAGTAGAACATCGTCACGCCGAACAGCGCGAGCATGCCGCCGCTGAAGACCTGACCCGCGACCTTCGCGGGCGGCGACACGTCGCGCATGTCGTCGAGCGCGCCGACGAGGAACATCACTCCCGCGGCGAGCACGACGCCGAACGGCTCGGAGTTGTCGCGGAACATCTGGTGGAACTGCGACATGCGCGACGCGACCGAGATCGCGGCGAGGAAGCCGACGAACATCGCCGCGCCGCCGAGCGTTGCGATCGGCTGCGTGTGCTGTCGACGCGCGCCCGGCTCGACGACCGCACCGAAGCGCCGCGCCAGCAGCATCACGAGCGGCGTCAGCAGGAACGTCGTCCCCGCGGCGACGGCGAGGACGACCGCGTAGCCCTTCATACGGTCGCATCCGCATGCGCTTCACGATCGTGTCGCGCGCTGATCACGGCTGCTGCGCCTGCTCCGTTCATGCGGTGACTACGAGAGACCCGGGTACGGCTCGAACTTCGAGCAGAGGCGTGCGGCCTGGTCGCGCACATCGGCCGCGACTCCGGCGTCGTCGATCGCGCGCAGCACGGTCGCGATCAGCGTCGCGACCTCCGCCATCTCGCCCGGTCCCATCCCCGCGGTCGTGACCGCCGCGGTCCCGAGGCGCAGGCCGCTCGTGACGAACGGCTTCTCCGGATCGTTGGGGATCGCGTTCTTGTTCGTGGTGATCCCCGCGGTGTCGAGGGCTTCCTGCGCGGCCTTGCCGGTGACGCCGAACGGGCGCACGTCGACGAGCATGAGGTGGTTGTCGGTTCCGCCCGAGACGATGCGCAGACCCTCCGACGCGAGACCTTCGGCGAGCGCCCGCGCGTTGCGCACGATGCCCGCCGAGTAGTCGCGGAACGCGGGCTGCTGCGCCTCCAGGAACGCGACCGCCTTCGCCGCGATCACGTGCATGAGCGGCCCGCCCTGCAGACCAGGGAACACGGTCTTGTCGATCGCCTGCGCGCGATCGGAACGGCACAGCACCGCGCCGCCGCGTGGGCCGCGGAGCGTCTTGTGCGTCGTGAACGTCACGACGTCGGCGACCGGCACCGGCGACGGATGCGCGCGGCCGGCGACGAGCCCCGCGATGTGCGCGGCGTCGACCATCAGCAGCGCGCCCACGTCGTCGGCGATCGAGCGGAAGGCGGCGAAGTCGATCACGCGCGAGTACGCGGTGGCACCCGCGATGATCAGCTTCGGACGCGTCTCCTTCGCGAGGTCGCGAATCACGTCGTAGTCGAGCATCTCGGACTCGTCGTCGACCCCGTACGCGACGAAGTCGTACAGCTTGCCGCTGAAGTTCACGGGCGAGCCGTGCGTGAGATGACCGCCCTGGTCGAGCCGCATGCCCATCACGCGGTCGCCGGGGTCGAGCAGTGCGGAGAACGCGGCCTGGTTCGCGTTCGCACCGGAGTGCGGCTGCACGTTGGCGTGCTCGGCGCCGAACAGCTCGCAGGCGCGCGTACGCGCCAGCTCCTCGGCCTCGTCGACCACGAAGTTGCCGCCGTAGTAGCGCTTGCCGGGGTAGCCCTCCGAGTACTTGTTCGTGAGCACCGAGCCCTGCGCCTCGATCACCGCGCGCGACGTGAAGTTCTCCGACGCGATCAGCTGGATCGTGGTGTTCTGGCGCTCGACCTCGCGGTGGATGATGTCGGCGATCGCGGGGTCGGTGTCGGCGAGCGGGTGGGGGGTCGTCATCGGGGGTTCTGCTCCTCCTGCTCGATGGCCGCGATCTGCTCGAGGCGCTGCTCGTGCCGGCCGCCGTCGAACGGCGTCGTCAGCCAGATCCCGAGGATCTCCTCGGCCAGCTGGAAGGCCACGATCCGGGCGCCCATCGAGAGCACGTTGGCGTCGTTGTGGGCGCGGCTGAGCCGCGCGGTGTAGAGGTCGTTGCAGAGCGCGGCGCGGACGCCGTGCACCTTGTTGGCCGAGATCTGCTCGCCCTGGCCGCTGCCGCCGAGCACGATGCCACGCTCCGCGGCACCGCTCGCGACCTCGCGTCCCACCGCCGCGCAGTACTTCGGGTAGTCGACCGGCGCTTCCGAGTCGGTGCCGAGGTCGGTGACCGTGTGGCCCTGAGTGGTGAGGACCTCGACGAGGTGGGACTTCAGCGCGAAGCCGGCGTGGTCGGAGCCGATCGCGATCCGCACGGCCCGGAGTCTAGGAGGCCGGGCCCCGCACCGGCGGGGGCGCGGGTGAGCGCGCGGGGTCCTCGAGGAAGTTCGACGGCGTCGGCGACTCGCCGCGCACCTCGCGCAGGACGCGCGTGCCGAGCGAGAACAGCTCCTCGAAATATCGCTTCGCCTGGAGCGCCAGCATGCCCACGCTGAGCAGCATGATCGCGCCCGCCGCGAGGAAGATCCCCAGCATGTAGGTGACGCGGGCGTGCTCGAACGGCTGGCCGAGCGCGAACGACAGCGTGATCAACGCGGCGACGCTCGTAACGAGACCGGGCGCGATGAAGAACGCGAACGGCTTGAAGAAGAAGGCGGAGATGAGCGAGCGGATCGTGCCGTTCGCGAGCCGCACGGTCGAGCGGCGCGGCAGCTGGCCGATCACCGTCCAGTCGAGGTGACCCGGGATCTCCTCGATGCGCGCGCGCAGCAACTGCGCCTTGTAGATGATCTCGGTGTTCACCTCCGTGCCCATCGCCTTGAGGTTCAGCGAGGCGATGAAGCGCCGGTCGTACGCGCGCACCATGCCGGTGAGCGTGCGGATGCGCCCGCTCGCGGCGACCGAGAGGATCTGGTTCGCGGTGCGCGACGCGAGGTTGCGCAGCGCGGGCACCGCGGTCGTGCGACCGCCCGGCATGTACGGAGACGCGATCACGACACGCGCCTGCGTCTCCTCGATCGTGTCGAGGAGCCGGCCGATGTGATCGGCGCTGTAGCTGAGGTCGCAGTCGATGACGACGAGGTAATCGGTCGTGCAGCTGTTGAACGCGGTGCGCAGCGCCTGCCCGAGCATGAAGTTCACGCGGTGCCGGAGCACGCGGATCTGCGGGTTCTTCGTCGCGGCCTGCTGCGCGAGGTAGCCGGTGCCGTCGGTGCTGCCGTCGTCGACGACGACGATCTCCCAGCGGAACCGCTCGTCGAGGCCGTGCATGTAGTCGACGAGCGTGTGCAGCGTCTCGAGGATGATCGCCGACTCGTTGAACGCGGGCACGATGACCGACACCGACGGCTTCGTCGCCGGCACCGGGTACGGCACGACGACGCCGGAGTCGCTCTGCGGCGACAGGCTGCTCACGATCGGCTCCCGCTCCCCGCGGTCGCGGGCTGGCGGGTCGGGCGGCGCTGACCGGGCGCGATCACCTTCAAATTGGTGCCCGTGATCGACGCGGCGTGCTCCCCCATCGTGCAGATCTCGAAGCGCTCGGCGAGCAGCGCGAGGAAGCCCGAGATCAGCTCGCGCTTCACCTTGCCCGTCATCGCCATGCCTGGGAAGAACGACAGTGAGGAGACGTCGTCGGCACCGATGACGTCGAGCGGGTGCAGCAGGATCGACGGTGCGACGCGCGCGCCGCGGCACATCAAGAGCGCGGTCCGGAAGTACGCGCGCGCGGCCGCAGGCGAGCGACCCGCGAGGTAGAGCAGGTACGAGAAGTGGAACGGCACGCGGAACGCGGGCATCGTCGTGACCGGGATCTCGATGAGGCCGTCGGTGCCGACGTCCCAGCGGTACGGAGCGAGCGGGCGCAGCGCCTCACTCGCGTTGCCGAACAGCTCACCGCGCTCCTCGCGCTGGCTCGCGTCGAGCTTCGCGGAGCGGAAGTAGAAGGCACGCGCCAGCGGACCGATGATCGTCGGCAACGTCGACGCGTCGTACGCGTAGCCGGTGTCGGCGAGCACCTTGAGCACGGTCGGCGAGAGGCAGTAACCGGGGCCGCGGAAGCCGACCGGCGTCGAGCCGGTGATCGCCGAGAGTGCCTCCTCGGTGCGGCCGAGCTCGTCGCGCACCTCGGCCTCGGAGTACTTGTGCATCCAGGGCTCGTGCCGGAACGAGTGGTTGCCGATCTCGTGGCCCGCGCGTGCGAGCGCGGCGATCGCCTCGTGGTTCTTCTCGAGCGCGGCGTCCTGGCCGACGACGAAGAACGTGATGGTCAGATCGTGCGACGCGAGGAGGTCGAGCGCTCGGGGCACCGCGACGTCGAGGTACGACGGCAGCGCCTCCCAAGCCGGGTCGCCGTGGGTCTTGAGGTACGACCACTCGTTGTCGAGGTCGAGCGACAGGCTGGCCAGCGGCTTCATGGCACCTTCAGGCTAATCAGGCCGCGCCGGAGAACGGCGCGTAGCGACCCCTTCTTCTTCGGCGCCTCGGCCCCCCGGATTTGGGCTGCACCACTGGTCGCACCCGCTCGGCGGCGGGATACGGGCCACCGCCCGTCGGGGCGCTCCCGCTCCGGACGCGGGATGGGACGTCGCACGTCCCCGCGCCGTGCCGGACCAAGGCCGGCCCTACGCGGGTTGCAGGGCGGGCCGCGCCGGCGTCTCCGTCAGCCTGCGGGCGGCCCGCTCGGCGAGGGCAATGGCCTCGTCGACGTTCAGGGTCCCGTTGACGATCTGGGCGCTCCCGCAGAGATGGATGCCGGGCTGGCTGGTGTGCAGCGGCGGGACCCGCTCCGAGTAGGCGATCGTCGAGAGCGCGAAGACGTGCCGGACGCGCGACACACGGAACGCGAGCACGTCGTCCTCGGTGAGGTGCGGATACAGGCGGAAGAACGCGGGCAGGAAGCGCTCGCGCACGGCGTCGTCGTCGGCGCCGAAGAACGGGTCGTCGGGCGCGAGGTACTTCGGCAGGTACACGAGGGTGTGGCCGCCGAACTGCTTGGGGTCGACGAGCGTCGACATCTCGATGACGGTCGTGAACGGAACGTCGTCGGCGATGTACGTGAGGTAGTAGCCCGCCACGGGCTTCTTCAGCACGAGCGACGCGCACACGATGCCCTGGTATCGCGTGCGCGCGAGGCGCGCGGCCTCTGCCGGCGCGAGCCCCGGGCACAGGCGCGCCGCGAGTGGCGCCGCCGCGGTGATGACGACGTCGTCGAACGTGTCGACCGCGCCGCCGGCACGCGTCACCTCGACGCGCCCGTTCACCGACTCGACGCGCGCGACCGGCGCGCTCAACTCGACCCGCACGCCCTCGTCGCGCAGCAACGCGCCGAAGCGCTCGAGCACGCGCGCGTAGCCGCCGGGCACGTAGCCGAACAGCTCTTCCTTCAGCCCCGACCGCCGCGCGGCGTAGAGCCGCTGGATCGTCGCCCAGAGGAACGCGGCCGACGTCTCCTGGTACGCGTCGCCGAGCTTGGCGCGCAGCTGCGGCAGCCAGAAACGGTCGAACGCGCGCGCACCGGAGATCCGGCGCAGCCACGTCTCGACGTCGACCTGCTCGAGCTTGCGCCAGTCCTTCAGGCGCGAGCCGTACCAGATCGTCGCGCCCAGCCGGACCTTGTCGACGAGGTTCAGCGCGGGGAGGCGCAGGAACTCGAGCGCGTTCGACACCGACGACATCTGACCGTCGCTGTAGTAACCGGTGCGCGTCTTCACGAACTGCATCTCGTCGTCGAGGCCGAGCTCGGCGAGGATGCCGCGCGTGTGCGCGTCGGAGAGCAGCGTGACGTGATAGTGCCGGTCCCACACGACCGGCGCCTCGCCCTCGACGGGCACGCTCCACGCGCTCGCGAGGCCGCCGAGCGACGGCGCGGCTTCATAGAGCGTGACCGCGCGCCCTTGCTGCGCGAGCCGATGCGCGAGCGTCAGCCCGAGCATGCCCCCGCCGACGACGGCGATGTTCATGCGCTCGCCGTTGCTCATGCGCTCACCGTTGCTCATGCGCTCGCTCCTTCGCCGGCTCCCCTTCGGGTCGCCGACTCGCACGCCCGCTGGCGAGCCTCGCTCGCTTCGCTCGCGCCTTCGGCCGCGTGGGGATGCGCGCGCTGAGCTTGCAGTGCGCGGTCACGAGGCCGGCGGGTCGAGCTCGACGACCTCGCCCTTCTCGACGCGATACGCGAGACCACATGCCGTGCAGTGGCCCTCGGCGTTCTTCGGCGCGTCGGCGTGCGGGAAACGCCACACCGGCTCGCCGCAGCGACACACGATCGCGATCGCGCGTGCGGGGCTGCCGACGACGAGATGGAAGGGCGGGACGTCGCGCGTCACGACGCTGCCCATGCCGACCATGCTCCACCGACCGAGCGTGAGGCCACAGCCGATCGTCGCGCCCGCGCCGACGCTTGCGCCCGCTTCGACGCGCGTCTCGAGCGTGTGCTCGTCGGGCCCGGAGTCACGCAGCTCGGTGAGCGCGGTGTTCGTGCCGCGCGGGTAGCGGTCGTTCGTGAAGATCGTGCCCGCGCCGATCATCACGCCGTCCTCGATCGTGACGCCGGTCGGCACGTAGACCATCGCGTTGAGCTTGACCAGATTGCCGATGACCGCGTCGGGACCGAGGTACGTCTTCTCCCCGATGATGCAGTCGCGACCGATGCGCGCACCGCGGCGCGCGTGAGCGTCGGCCCAGACGGCCGAGCGCGCGCCGATCTCGACGCCGTCCTCGACCTGGGCGGTCGGATGGATCCGTGGGTCGGCACTCATGGTCGCATCCTCGCTCGTCGCGGCACGGTGGGCCGGCGCCGAGCTCCGCTGAACACTCGCGTGCTCCGACGGATCGTTCACGGCTTCGCGTGGCGGCCGTCAGGCGACGTCGGCCGCCGCTCCCGTCGACGCGGACACCGACCCCAGCACGCGCACCGGCGGCGAGGCGACCGTCACCCACTGGCGCCGGGTGATCGAGCGGTACGCCGCGGCGATCACGTCGACCGACGCGATCGCGTCGTCGGCGGTGATGAGCAGCTTCTCGGAGCCGTTCAGCGAGCGGGCGAAGTTCAGGATCTCGGCCCGCATCGCGGCGACCTTGTCGTAGCCCGGCCCGAAGACCGTCCACTCCGTCGCCCCGGCCTTGCGGTAGCGCGACGCGCGCCAGCCGACCTCGATCACGCCTTCGCTGCAGCAGATGCGGACGAAGTGGTCGACCGACTTGTCGATGCTCCACGACAGGTCGACCGTGCCGAGCACGTCCTGCTCGGTGCGCAGGAACATCTGCGCGGTGTCCTCGACCTCGAGGCCCTGCTCGCGCCGGCCTTCGACGGCGTGCACCTCGGAGATGCGACCGAGGAAGAACCGCGCGATGTCGACGGAGTGCGTGCCGTTGTCGATCAGCACGCCACCGCCGGAGACCTGCGGGTTCGCGTTCCAGCGGTCGGCCATCGCGACGCGCGAGGCGAAGGTGTTCTCGAAGAGGATCGGGTCGCCGAGCATCCCCGACTCGACGATGTCGCGCGCACGGTGCACGTCGTCGACGTAGCGGAACTTGGCGGCCATCGTGACCGTCACCGACGCGGCGTCGGCCACGGCAATGAGCCGGCGGGCCTCGCCGGGTGTCACCGCGAACGGCTTCTCGCACAGCACCGGCACACCGAGCCGGACGAAGTACTCGGCCAGCGCGACGTGGGTCGCCGGCGGCGTGCACAGGATCACGCCGTCGAGCTGGTTGCCGCTCGCGAGCGCCTCGACGTCGGAGTAGCTCTTGCACGCGAGCGTCGCCGCCGCGGCGTCGGCGGCTTCCTTGCGCGTGTCGGCGACACCGACGACCTCGGCCTCGTCGAGATCGGCGAGCACCTGCACGTACGCCTGCGCGATGCCACCGGCACCGACGAGCCCGAACCGAAGAGGGGTGTTCATGCGGCCTCCCCACGAACGCGCGTGACCGCGTCGACGATGCGCTCACCGAGCGCCTGCACGTCGTCGTGCGTGTAGCGCTCGTTCCACGGCAGCACGAGCACGGTCTCGAGCGCCCGGAACGTGCCGGGGAAGCGCTCGGCCGAGTAGTCGACGGCCTCGGGACGGGCGAGCGTGAACGGCCAGCGGCTCTCGCCGAACGTCTTCTGATTGACGAAGACGCCGCAGCGGAACGCCGGCTTCTGGATGTAGCGGGGCGCCGACGCGATGCCGCCGAGCTTGAGCTCGGCCGCGAGCGCGCCCGGACCACCGGGGATCACGTCGGGGTCGACGTGCAGCGCGTAACGCCAGAAGGTGTGGACGTCGCCGGAAGCGGGCAGCGGGACCGTGAGCCCGGGCACGTCCTCGAGCATCGCGTTGAGGTGCGTGGCGTTCGAGATCCGCACCTTCACGCCGTCCTCGAGCTTCGCGAGCTGGGCGCACCCGACCGCACCCTGGAGCTCGGTGAGCCGGTAGTTGAGGGCGAGGAAGTCGTGGTCGGTCGGCGAGGACCAGTAGTCCCAGGCCTTGTTCACGTAGCGGCGCATGTGGTGGCCGAGCTCGACGTCGTCGGTGACGACGAGGCCGCCTTCGCCGGTCGTGATGTGCTTGCCCTGCTGGAGGCTGAACGTGCCGACCCGCCCGACGGTGCCGACCGGGTGCTGGCCGCTGCGGGCCGCCCAGGCCTGCGCGCAGTCCTCGATCAGCGGGACGCCGTGCTTCTTGGCGACGGCCTCGATGCCGGCCAGGTCGCAGGGCAGTCCGAAGAGGTGCGTGGCGATGATCGCCTTCGTACGGTCCGACATCGCCGCCTCGACCGACTCGGCCGTCACGTTCATCGTGACCGGGTCGACGTCGGCGAACATCGGGACCGCGCCCTGATAGAGGATCGGCGCCAGCGCGCCCATGTCGGTGATCGCGGTGGTGACGACCTCGTCCCCGGGCTCCGGGTCGATCGCGGCGACGGCGACGTGCACCGCGGCGGTGCCGGACGCACACGCGACGGCGACGTTGGCACCGAGCATCTCGGCGAAGCGCGCCTCGAGCGCCTTCACGTGCGAACCCTTGGTGCTCGTCAGCGTGCCGCTCTCGATCGCGTCCCGGACCAGCGCGAGCTCTTCGGCCCCGAGGGTGCGCCCCGATGCGTCCTGGTCGTTCGGCAGCTCGAGCGCGAGCGATTCGCGCAGATCAGTCATGCGTGGCTCGTTTCCCAGTCCCTCTCGAGCTCGGTATCCGCTCGTCGGCCCCACACGGCCCACGTTGCTGCGCGTCCCTGGAACGGCCACCGAGCGTAGCCGCGGGGGTCCGGAGCAGCCGCTCCGAACGCCCGTTTCCAACCTTCTCTCGGGGGTCTCTATCGGCACGTTCGCGCTGCCGATGAAGGACCGCGAAGGTGCGGAAAACCGGTGGCACGCGCCGCGGGCCCGCTCGGAGCGGTCGCTAGGCTCGGTCCGGTCCCCCGGCCCGTCCCCCGGCGCCGCGCCGGTGGGGTCGGGCGGTGCCCGAGCGAAGGGACGGGTGTGGGACAGGAGCAGACGGCTCGCCACCGGATCGCGGTCGTCTACGGCACGCGTCCCGAAGCCGTGAAGCTGCGGGGCGTCATCGCGCGCCTCGGATGCGAGGCCTGCGCGATCCACACCGGCCAGCACTACGACCCCGAGATGGCGGCCGCGTTCGAGGAGGGCATCGGCTTCCCGCCCCCCGACCACCGGCTCGCGATCGGCGGTGGCACGCGGGGGCGCCAGATCGCGACCGCCACGGTCGGCCTCGAGTCGATCTTCGCGAAGGAGCGGTTCGCGGCGGTGGTCGTGCAGGGCGACACGAACACGGCGATGACGGGCGCGCTCGCGGCGAACGTCAGCGGCCTGCCGCTCGTGCACGTCGAAGCGGGGCTCCGCTCGCACGACCGCGCGATGCCCGAGGAGCACAACCGCGTCGTCGTCGACCACCTCGCCGACCTCTGCTGCGCGCCGACCGCGACGAGCGCGGCGAACCTCGCGGCGGAGAACATCGGCGCCGACCGCGTCGTGGTGACCGGGAACACGGTCGTCGAGGCGGTGCTCGAGCTCCGGCCCGACCCCGCGGCGACCGCGAAGATCCTGGCGACCCACGGCGTCGAGCCCGACGGGTTCGTGCTCGCGACGTTTCACCGCCCCGAGAACGTCGACGACCCCGAGGTGCTCGCCGCGATCTTGAGCGAGCTCGCCGCGCTGCCGATCCCGGTCGTGCTGCCGCTGCATCCCCGCACCGCGGGGCGCGCGGCCGACGCCGGCCTCGACCCGCTGCTCGAGAAGGTGCTCGTCGCGCCGCCCGTCGGCTACCGCGAGTTCCTCGGCCTCATGGGCGCGTCGGCGCTGATCGTCTCCGACTCCGGCGGCGTGCAGGAAGAGTCGAGCGTGGTGAAGCGACCGGTGGTCGTCGTGCGCCGTTCGACCGAGCGTCCGGAGGTGCTCGGCACGTTCTCGCGACTGGTCGCGCCCGGCCCCGCGATCGCCGACACCGCGCGCGCGTGGATCGCCGACCTGCCCGCAGTGCACGCGCAGCTCGCCGCGCTGCCGAGCCCCTACGGCGACGGCCGCGCGTCCGAGCTCACCGTCGCCGCGATGGAACGGTTGCTCACGACTTGGTGACATCGCGCGGTCCACGCGCCGGTGGGGCGCTGCGGTGGATCGTGCTGCTCGTCATCGTCGCGGCCGCGCTCGTGCAGCTGCCGATGCCCTTCTGGGGCGACCAGGCACTGTTCGCGTACGCCGCGCACGGGATGCGCCACGGCGACCGGCTGTACGTCGACTTCTGGGACTACAAGCAACCCGGCATCTACCTCTGGTACCTCGTCAGCGGCAGCCTCTTCGGCTTCCACGAAGCCGGCATCCACATCGGCGAGCTGATCTGGGCGGTCGCGTTCGCGGCCGCGACGCAACGGATGCTGCGCGACCGCGTGCAACACCGTTGGGTCGCCGACGTCGCACCGCTCTTCACCGTCGGTGCGTTCCTCGCGACCGCGCGCGCCTGGGATCTCACGCAGATCGAGGACCTCGTCGCGTTCCCGCTCCTGCTCACGATCTGGAGCGCGGCCGCGGCCGACGCCGCCCCGCCGCATTCACGGGCGCGCGCGTTGCGCCTGCTCCTTTCGGGGCTGGCGGCCGCAGTCGTCGTCTACTTCAAGCTCGTGTACGTGCTGATTCCGTTGATCTTCTGGCTCGCGCTGCTCGTCCGCTGGCGACGGCGCGAGCACGAGCGCGCGACCACGAGCGAGAGCGCGCTCCTGCTCGGCGGCCTCGTCGTCCCGCTCCTGCCCCTGCTCGCGTACTTCCTCGCCGAGCACCTGCTCGGCACGATGTGGTGGACGTACGTCACCTATCCCCCGCGCATCGTGAGCTCGATCGACCCCCCGCCGTTCTCGCGCCTGCGCGACGGCGTGGAGTACTTCGTGAAGTCGTTCGTGTGGCTCGTCCCGCTCGCGGTGATCGGGCTGCGCGCACAACTCGCACGCGCGCGGAGGCCGCGCGATCCGCTCGTCGTGGGACTCGTGATCTGGTTCGTCGTCGGCTGGGGCACCGTGCTGATCCAGAACCAGTGGGGCTACCAGTTCGTGCTGCCGCTCACGCCGCTCGGGTTGCTCGCGGTCTTCGGCCTCGATCACGCGGTCGGTGCATGGAACGCGCAGCGGACGCGGCGCGTGCTCGCACTCGTCGGCGTGGTCGTCGTCGCGCTCGCGGGCTACCCCGCCGTGCAGGCCGTGCACAAGGTGAAGGCGCTGGCGCAGGACGACCTCACCCTGAGTGCGAACGGCCGTCACGCGTACGACGCCGACTTCGAGCCGTACTACCGGGACGCGCGCGAGGCCGTCGCGTGGGTGAACGCACCAGGGCGCACGCCGGGCGCGATCCACGTCGAGGGCAACCCGTTGATCCAGTACCTCTCCAACCGGCCGTACGCGTTGCGCGAACACGGGTGGGCACCCGAGCAGTCGGACGCGCGGCTGTGGGGGTGGACGCGCGCCGAGCTACGCGCCGCGCAACCCGTCTATCTCTGGGTCGACGACTTCTCCCTCGACATCATGCGGAAGCGCTCGCACGAGACGCTGACGTTGATCTCGCAGCTCTATTGCAAGGTGCATCCCGTCGCCGATGGTGCGTGGTACGCATTACGCACGAGCGACGAGTGTCGCGAGACCCGGCCATGACGAGCACGATGATCCGCGAGCGCGACCTCCATCTCCTGCCGCGCGACGCGCTCGTGAAGACGAACCCGCTCGACCAGGCCGACTGGAACTTCCGGCCCGTGCTCGGTTGGATTCAGCGCCTCCGACTGCGGTGCGTCGCGTCGGTGCTCGACGGCGCACCGCGTGCGGCGCGGCTGCTCGAGGTCGGCTACGGCAGCGGCATCTTCCAACCCGAGCTCGCGCGTTCCGCCGACGCGCGCTTCGGCGCCGACGTGCACCCCGCGGGCGCCGCGGTGCACGCGACGCTCGAGCGGCACGGCGCGCCCGCAGAGCTGCTGCGCGCGGGAGCCGGCGCGTTGCCCTACCGCACGGGTGCGTTCGACACCGTCGTCACGGTGAGCACGCTCGAGTTCGTGCCCGACGTCGACGCCGCGGTCGCCGAGCTCGTGCGCGTGACCGCGTCCGGCGGCCGACTCGTCATCGTCACGCCCGGACAATCGGCACTGCTCGACCTCGGCCTCCGCCTGCTCTCCGGCGAGCGTGCCGAGGACACGTTCCAGGGTCGACGCGCGCTCGTCGTGCCCGCGATCGAGCGCCGCGCGCGCATCCTCGACGTACGCACGCTGCCCCCGCTCGTCGGACGGAAGCTGCTGCCGCTGTACCGCGTGCTCGTCGCGACGCCGTTGGCGCGCTGACCGATGTCGCGCCGCGCTGCCCTCGTCGTCGGCGCGATCCTGCTGCTCGCCGCCTGCGGCGAGCAGCACGGCACCCAGACGCTCGACGGTCAACGCGATCTGGTCGGGGTCGCGACGAGCTCCGCGGCGAATCTGACGACCGGGACCCGGCACGAGTTGGAGCTGCTCTCGCGCGCCTGTCCGCCCTTGGACGCCACGGTCGGCGACGAGATCTCCGACGCGTGGCGCACGAAACGGATCGACGACCGACAGTGCCAGTGGAACTTCGGGTTCGCCGGGGTGCCCGCCGATGTGGTCTCAGAGGTCGTCGTCGGCATCGTCGAAGGCGACGGCTACCGGCTCCACGAGACGGCGACGCTCCTCGACCACGAACGCGGTGTCGACGGCGTCGGCGACGAAGCGCTCTACGACCCGGAGTCGCGCACGCTCTTCGCCACGCGCCGCGGACGACTCTGGTACGTACAGCTCGTCGGGTCGTGGCCGGCGCGGTATTCACCCCAACCGGTCACCACGGCGATCGCTCGCGCGCTGCTGCAAGAGGCCGCCACGCGCTGACCGATGTTCCCGCACGAACGCGTGAGCACAGCGAGCCGCGCGGCCACGAGCCGTGGCTGAGGCGTCGAAAAGGGCGAAGCGTGCGAGCCCGACCGGTCAACGAGGCGTGAGCAGCTTCACTTCGACCGGACCGACGTACTCACGGTCGCTGACGACCTCGTAACGCGCGAGCAGCTCGTTCACGCGCGCGGTGTTGACGGTGGGCATCGTGTAGGTGACGAACCACACGCGTCCGGTCGGGTGCGCGAGCAGCGCGTCGATCACCGACTGCGGCACGGGCTTGATCTTCTCGTCACCGGTGTGGAAGTGACCCCACGGCTGCGACGGGAACGCGGGGGTGAGGCGATCGACGTCGGAACGGCTGCGCAGGAAGAAGTCGGCCGAGAGCCGCACTTCGTCGGGCGAGAAGATGATGGAGTCACCGGGGCGCGCCCGCGTGGTGACGTCGACCATCGCCGAGCGCCAGTCCTGATCGGGCGGCGCGCTGTACCACTTCACGACGCCGCGCACCGAGAGCGCCGCCGCGAGCACGACGACCACCACCGCGAGCTTCGATCCCGCCGGCGCGATGCGAGTGAGGCCGTACGCCGCGAGCAGCACGACCGCGGTCACGCTCCAGATCACGTAACGCTCGAGCCAGACCGGATAGAAGAACGACCACGACGCGAGGACGACCGTCGGCAGCAGTGCCCAGAGAATCACGAGCGCGAACCGGAAGGCGTCCGTCGAGTGCAGACCGCGCCGCGCCACTCCGAGCGCGACGACCAGCGCGATCACCACACCGAGCCCGATCGACGGCACCGCGGTCGCGGTGCGGCCGGCCAGCGCCCAGACGAGACCCTTGAGCTCGTTCATCCCGAACCGCGAGTTCGTGCCCAACGACGTCGAGTTCACCTGCAGCATCGGCGCGAGGATCGCGGGCGCCGCGCACAGCGCGATCAACGCACCGTTGCGGATCCAGTGCAGCTCACGCCGGCGTTCCGCAGGTAGGAACCACAGCGCGAGGACCTGCGCGCCGACGGCGAGCACCGCGAAGCCGTGCGCGTAGATCGCGAGCGCGCCGAACGCGATCCAGCCGACGCGCGCGCCGCGCCGCTCGGACCCGAGCGCGTACACGGCGAGGAACGCCGCCGACCACGCGCACAACGCGGTCGCGAGCATGTAGCCGCGCGCCTCCTGCCCGTAGTCGAGCGCGAAGCCGTTCAGCGCGAACAGCAACGCCGCGAGGAGCGCGACGCGATCGTCGAACAGCTTGCGACCGGCGAGCCACACGGCCGGCACCGCCGCTGCGAACGCGACGACCGACGGCAGGCGCAGCACACCGACGGTGCTCGACACGCGGTTGAGCGGCCACAGCACCAGCGCGTGCAGCATCTGGTAGCCCTCGTGGCGAACCAGGGCGCTCACCAGCGCCGGGAAGCTCTGGTCGACGACGGCCCACGTGAAGGCTTCTTCGTGCGAGAGGCTCCGGTGTTGCAGGTGCCACGAGCCGAGGACGAACGCAAGCACGGTGCAGCCCGCGACCGCGAGCCGAACCCGGGGCGTGGCCGCCGGCGTCGCCGATTCCGTGGCGTCCGGGGAAGCGACGGCCGGCGGGGCCGACACGTCGTCGCGCATCAGCTCGTGATCCTAGGCATCACGACACCGAGCGACCGGTACACGTCGACGGTCGCGCGCGCGGTCGCCTCCCACGACAGGAGCCCCGCCGCGGCCCGCCCGGCGCGCGCGCGTGCCTCGCGACGCGCGGGGTCGTGGACGAGGTCGCGCAGTGCGCGCGCCTGCGCGTCGGCGTCGCCCGCGGCGACGAACTCGATGCCGTCGCCCGCGACGTCGGGCAGCGCGCCGCAGCGCGTCGCCATCACGGTCGCGCCGCATGCCATCGCCTCGATGGGCGGCAGGCCGAACCCCTCGTACCGCGAGACGTACGCGACGACGGTCGCGGCGCCGTAGAGCGCGGGGAGGTCAGCGGCCGCGACCTGGCCGAGCAGGATCGCGCCGGCCGGCGCGTCCACCGTGACGATGTGTCCACCGGCGAGCACGAGCGGCAGGTCGGCCGCCGCGGCCGCGCGCGCGAGCGTCGGCACGTCCTTGCGCGGCTCGAGGTTGCCGACGTGCAACACGAACTGCTGCGGCAACGGATACCGCGCGCGCACGGAGGCGATGTCGCCGGCGCTCGGCGGCGCGAACCCCGGTCCCGGCGCTTCCAACACGACGTGCGACTCGCGACCGAACCGCGCGCGCACGCGCTCCGCGGTGAACGACGACACCGCAATCACCGCGTCGGCGCGCCGGATCGACGCGCGCGTCGTCACCTGCTTGCCGACGCGACGCGACCAGCCGAAGGCGCTCGGCTCGTCGAACAGTGAGAGATCGTGCACCGTCGTGACCGCCGGCGCGCCCGGCCGCAACGGCAGGTCGACGTCGAGCCCGTGCACGACGTCCGCGTGCCCGACGCCGCGTAGGCCTTCGACCGTGCGGCGGATCCCGTCGCAGTCGGCGCGCACCGACGCGCGTACGCCGTCGTGGAGCTCACCGCGCGCGCGGTCCTGCACGACCGCGACGAGGTCGGCATCGACGGCCCCCGGCAGCGCGCGCAGCAGCTCCCGGCAGTACGTCTGCACTCCACTTCCGTCCGCATGCAGCGCGAGCGCGCTCAGGACGATGTTCGGTCGCACGTCACCACGATCGACAGGAGGAGCCAGAAGAAGAAGTCCATCGGGAAGATCTCGAAGTAGGTCGCGACGAAGCACGCCGCGATGACCCCGAGGATGTGCGCGGTCAGCCCTTCCGCGAGGGCCTGATCGCGCCCGTGTAATCGAGGCACGGCGGCGCGCGCCGTCCAGAACGACGAGAGCAGCAGGAGGACGAAGAAGAAGAGGCCCAGCACCCCGAGCTCGTAGATCGTCTTGAAGTACTGGTTGTCGGGTTGGTACACGTCCCCGTTGAGCTTCAGCAGCTTCTCGACCTTCTCCCCCGCCGATCCCGTCAGCCCGATGCCGTGACCGGTGGGGTCGAAGATCGTGGAGATGTGGTCGGTCCAGCTCTGGGAACGCTGCCCGAGGCTCGTCGCGCCGAGCGTCGGTGTCGCGTACTGCCCCGGCACCAGTAAGAGGAGCAGCAACGCGAGCGGCACGCCGAGGAACAGCCAGCGGAAGCGCGTGATCGCGAGGTACAGCAGGCCGATGCCGACGACGAGATACGCACCGCGCACGAACGTGAACAGCAGACCGAGCGTGATGATCGGCAGGCTCGCGAAGAAGAAGATGCTGCGCAGCCGGCGCGGCTCGCGCAGCGAGACCGACGTGCCGATCACGATCACGAGCGCGAGATAGAAGCCGAAGTCGAACGGCAGCTTGAACGTCGAGAACGAGCGCAGGAAGTGACCGGTGAACCGGACGGTCGTGTTGTAGTCGTAGCCGAGGCTCACGAGGCGGCCTGCGCCGATGACCTGTTGTGCGAGGCCCACGAGCGCGGTGATCAACGCGTTCACCATCATGATCGTGACCACGTGGTCGCGCTCGCGCGCGTCGAGCGGGCGCAGCCACACCATCACCGCCATGAGGGCCCAGAAGAACCCGACCTTCAGGCCGACCTCCGCCTGCGTGCCGCGCACGAGCAGGGCGCTGACGAGCGCGATGCCGAAATAGCCGAGGAACGCCTGGACGACCTTGGGGAGCGGATAGCGCGGGCGGGGCTTGAAGACGATGCTGAGCAGCGTCCACAGCAACGTGTAGAGCGCGAGTGTCTCCTTCCATCCCGACGGGATGGGCAGGATGACGTCGAGCCCCCAGTACGGCACCGTCGCGACGAGCAGCAGCACGCCCCGTTGCGGCCGTTGCGCGATCCAGAGACCGACCGGCGCGGCCGCGAGGACGACGAGCAGGATCGGCGCGCCGCTGATGAACGCGTCCATCGCGGGGTCGAACAGCGTGCCCGGCAAGATGAGCGCGCCGACGATATAGACGCCGACGAGCCCGGCGGCGAAGCCGATCGCCCACACCTGCCGACGCGTGACCGCCTGCTTCGGAAGCGTCGGCACGAGCATCGCGGCCACACGGTACCGCCGCGGGTGCCGCATTCGGTCGCATGCCTCCTCGCGCTCGGCGCGGACCGTGCCGCGCCGCGTCACTCAGCGCGCGCTCGGTCCGTCCGTTGTGGTGTGCACCGAATGCGCGAAGGCGCCGCTTACACTCACCCGCCGTGGATCTGACCGATCACCTGCGCGTTCTGCGCGCCAACTGGTGGAAGGTCTTGATCGCCGCGATCATCGTCGGTGCGATCGCGTACGGCTTCAGCGCGACGCGGCCGAACGTGTACCAGGCCAACCAGCTGCTGAGCGTCGCGAGCGTGGACGCCACGTCGAACACGGTCGTCGACACCGATCAGATCGACTTCCGCGCGTCCTTCTACGCGGCCGTCGCCAACACGCCCGCGATCGCGGCGCAGGTACAGAAGAGCCAGAACCTCAAGGACCTCAGCGTCGACGCGGTCCAATCCGACATCCATGTCACGGTCACGGACACGACCGGGATCATGGAAGTGCGCGCCGACGGCCGCAATCCGGCGGAGGCCGTGAAGATCGCCACGGGCACGTCGAGCGCGCTCAAGGGCTTCATCACCGCCCAACAGCAATCCGAGCTGAACGGCCGACGGAAAGACCTTCAGAGCCAGATCGCGAGCTACCAAAGCGCGCTCGACACCGCCGCGGTGAAGCAGAGCGTCAGCCTCACGAACTTCGTCAACCAGGCGCTGCTGACCGCGCAGCAATCGCTGCTCGACCTCCAACCGTCGGGCTTCCAGGTGCAGGGCCTCACCGTGCCGATCGCGTCCAACGGCCCGGTGTCGCCGCGGCCGAAGAAGGCGGGTCTGCTCGGCTTCCTCGTCGCGCTGGTGCTCGTCGGCGAGGGCATCGTCGTGTTCCGGGCCTTCGGCGACCGCTTCGCCCGCACCAACGACGTCGAGCAGATCACGAGCTTCACCGGCCTGCCCGTGCTCGCGATGGTGCCGAGGGGCCGCGGGCCCGACGTCGTCGAGGCGTTCCGGACCCTGCGGACGAACCTCATGTTCCTCGAGGGCGCGGGCCGGCCGCGGACGATCGCGATCGTCAGCCCGAACCCCGGCGCCGGCAAGTCGTTCTCGGCGGTGCACCTCGCCGAGTCCGCCGTCGCGGTCGACGCGACGGTCGTGCTCATCGACGCCGACCTGCGCCGCCCCGTCCTGCACTCCCGCCTGCGCTCCGACCGCGAGCCCGGCCTGAGCAACGCGCTGCGCGGCGCCGACCTGCAGTCCACGCTGCACCGGGTCGACGGCATCCCGAACCTCAAGCTCCTCCCGAGCGGCTCGGCCGTGAACGACACCGTCGGCGTGCTCGGAGGGCGGGCCTTCCGCCACGTCCTCGACTCGCTCGACTCGGCCGAGCTCGTGGTCGTCGACACGCCTCCGGGCGCGGTGTACGCCGACGCGCTCGCCGTCGCCGCACAGTGCGACGCGACGCTGCTCGTCCTCGACTCCAAGTCGACGCGCCGGCGGGCCGCGCGCACGCTCATCGACTCGCTCGAGCGCACCGGCGCGACGCTCATCGGCGTCGTCGTGAACAACGCGCAGGTCAACCGCCGCGACACGTACGAGCGCGGTTGAGCAATGAGGCCGCTCAGCCTTCCGACGCGGCCGAAGGCGTGAGCGGAGCGAGCGTCGAAGCTCGCCCGCGAGCGTCCGAACCCGCGACCCGGAGGGGAGCGGGTGAAGTAGCGAGCGCATGAGAATCGCGATCGTCCACGAGAAGTTCACCGTGTACGCGGGCTCCGAACGCGTCGTCGACCAGCTGCACCTGCTCTGGCCCGACGCGCCGATCTTCACGAACGTCTGCGACCCCGACGCGCTCGGCCCGGTGTTGCAGGACGCCGACGTGCGCCCGTCGAAGTTGCAGAAGTTCTACCGCGGCGGCGATCACTACGCGCACCTGCTGCCGTTGCTCCCGTACGGGATGCGACGGATCGATCTCGAAGGCTTCGACCTCGTCGTCACGAGTCACCACGCGTTCGCGAACCGCGTGCGCGTGCCCGACGGCGTGCCGAGCGTGTCGTACGTGCACACGCCCGCGCGGTGGATGTGGGAAGCGAACACGCGCCGGCACGAGATCGGCGGTCACGTCGGGCGTGGCGTGCTCGGCGCGTTCGCCGCGACCCAACGACGCGCCGACGGCCGCGCCGCGCGCCGCATGACCGAGCTCGTCGCGAACTCGAACTACGTGCGCGATCGGATCCGGCGTTGGTGGGGTCGCGATGCGAACGTGATCGCGCCGCCGGTCGACACCGACTTCTACACACCCGGCACCGCGGCGCGCGGCGACTACTTCCTCGTCGCCGGCCGGCTCGTCCCCTACAAGCGGCCCGAGCTCGCGGTCGCGGCGGCGAGTCGGGCCGGCGTCCGGCTGATCGTGGCCGGCGACGGGCGCGCTCGGGGCGCGGTCGAGGCGGCCGCCGGACCCACCGTCGAGCTCATCGGGCGGGTCGACGACGACGCGATGCGCGACCTCTACCGGGGGTGCCGGGCGCTGCTCTTCCCCGGCGAGGAAGACTTCGGGATCATGCCCGTCGAAGCCCAGGCCTGCGGCGCCCCCGTGATCGCCCGCGCGGTGGGAGGCGTGCTCGACACGGTCGTGCCCGGAACAACCGGTGTCCTCTACGGCGCCGCGACCGATACAGAACATGTGGACACGCTGGCCCGGGTGCTCGGGGAGTTCGACGACGCCGCCTTCGACGGTGCGGCGATCCGCGCCCACGCGGAGCAGTTCGCGCCCGAGCGCTTCCGGATGAGCTTCGCGGCCGCGGTGCAGGACGCGGTCGCGAAGGTCGCCGCCGACCGCAAGCCGTGAGCGCGGTGACAACCGGGAAAGATCCGGCGGGCGCGATCGTCGTGGTCATCGCAAGCCCCGACCTCGGCCCCGGCGACCGGCGGGTCCTCGAGGTCGCGGCGCGCGCCGCGGCGCGCGGTTGGTCGGTTCGCGTCGCGACGCCGGACGGACCCGCGGCGGTCGCCGTCGCCCGCGCGGGTCTGGCGCGTGTCGCCATCCCCGACGTCGAGCCGTGGGCCGAGTCGGCGCGCGCCACCGCAGCCGCGAGCCGGCGAGTCGAGCACGGCCGCCGCGAGCTCCAGCGCGCGATCGCGGGTGCCGACGCGGCACTGACCGCCAGCCTCGACGCGGTCGCCGCGCTCACGACGCTCGAACCTCGCCCGAAGGTCGCGTGGCTCGCGACCGAGCCGCTCGCCGGACGGCGTGGGCGCGCGCAGCTCGCCGCGGTCGCACCCGCGATCGACGTTGCCCTCACATCCGGTCGCGTCACGCGAGCCGGGGCCCGCGCCGCCGCGCTCGCGGTGTCCGATGTCGGCGACGACGGCGCGACCGAGCGCGCCGATCATGCGCTCGACGCGCTCACCGCGCTCACGAACCCATCACCGGCCGCTTCGAGCGGAGACGCGGCGCGGCGCGCGGTCGTCTTCGCGGTCCCCGACTTCGAGCCGACGACCGGCGGCACGACGCGGCAGAGTCGCAACCAGGCCGAGGCCCTCGCCGCACGCGGCGGATCGGTCACGATCGTGACCCAGCGCCTCGACGCGAGCTGGCCCCGCATCGAGCGGAGCGGCGCCGTCGTCGTCGAGCGCCTCGGCCCGATGGGCCGCGATCCAGGCGCGATGAAGCTGCTCGTCGTCCGGCTCGCGTGGTGGCTGCGCCGTCGGCACCGCGCCACCGATGTCGTCCAGGTGATCATGTATCCCGACTTCGTCGTGAGCGCGTGGCTCGCGGGCCTCGCCGACCGCACCGTGATGTGCTGGGCCGGTCTCGGCGACGCGACCGACGTGCTCGAGCCCACCGGCCGCCCGGTTCGCGCGCTCGTGCGCGCGGTGCGCCGACGGATCATGCAGCGCGCGACCCACGTGGCGCTGACTCCCGCGCTGCGCGACGAGCTGACCGGTCTCGGGATCGAGAAGGTCGCAGTGATCCCGACGCCGATCGACCTCGACACCTTCCGTCCGCCCACCGCCGACGAACGCGCCGCCGCCCGGCGCGCGCTCGATCTCACCGAGGGCCAGCTCGGGATCGTCTACGTCGGTCACCTGCGCGCGTTGAAGCGCGTCGACCGTCTCGTCGAGGCGGTCTCGATGCGCGTGCGCGCGGGCGTCGACGCCAAGCTCTTCCTCGTCGGCGACAGCCGCGCCGACCTCGACGATCGCCGCACCGCGCTGCACCAGCAGGTCGCGCGCTCGGGTCTCGAGGAACGCGTCGTCTTCGCGGGCGCGGTGCCCGACGTACGCGCGATCCTGCACGCCGCCGACGTGTTCGTCCTCCCGTCCGATCGCGAGGGCCTCTCGAACAGCCTGCTCGAGGCGATGGCGTGCGGGCTCGCCTGTGTCGCACCGCCGAGCGCGGGCGGCGATCAGGTCCTCGACCCCGGATCCGGCATCGTGCCGCCGAGCAACGACGCACGCGACCTCGCGGCCGCGCTGGCCACGCTCGACGATCCCGAACACCGCGCCCGCCTCGGCGCCGGCGCCCGCCGCGCCGTCACCGCCTACGGGCTCGCCTCCGTCATCGACCGCTACCAAGAGCTCTACGCGAGGCAGCAGGAACGCTCGTAGTCCCGCGCCGAGCGTGCGCGGAACGATCCGCTCGCACGCGGCCGACGGCGCGAACGGAGTGCGGGTCGAGGCTCGCCAGCGCGCGACTGACTACGGCGTCAGGACGTCGGTGATCGTCTCGCCCGCGACGGGGTCGGCGATGCCGGCGTCGCCGAAGCTGTGGACGGTGCCGCCCGACTCCGCGAGCCAGTAGCCGTGGCCGGTCGCGGTCGTGGCGATGCCGACGACGGGCGTCGCGACCGACGTACCACCGGCCGAGCCGTAGAACGCGGCGTCGCCGAAGGTGAAGATGCCGCCGTCGCTCGCGACCATCCAGTAGCCGCGCCCGGTGGCCGAGCGCGCGAGCCCCACGATCGGGCGCGCGATGTGCAGCCCACCCGTCGACCCGTAGAACGCGGCGTCGCCGAAGCTGAACACACCACCGTCGCTCGCGACGAGCCAGTAGCCGCGGCCGTCAGGCGTCGCGGCCATCCCCACGATCGGCTGGTTGAGTCGCCGCGCGCCGGTCGAACCGTAGAACGCGGCGTCGCCGAAGCTGAAGACGCCACCGTCGCTCGCGACAAGCCAGTAGCCGTGTCCGTCAGGCGTCGCGGCCATCCCGACGATGGGTTGCGCGAGTCGCAGTGCGCCGGTCGAACCGTAGAACGCGGCGTCGCCGTACGCGAACACACCGCCGTCGCTCCCGGTCATCCAGACGCCGTGCCCGCTGGGCGTGCGCGCCGATCCGGTGATCGGCTGGTTGAGCCGCGCGCCCCCGGCCGCAGGCGCAGCGTTCATGCCGGTCGCGAACACGTGCGCGTTCGCGCCGACGAGCCACGGTCCGTACGCAGGCGGTCCGTGATCGATGTGCGCGGCCGGCCGTGCCAGCATCGCCTTGAACACCCCGAGCGCAGGCTTGGCGGTGCCGTTGTAGCGGAGCACCCCGAGGTTGTCGAAGGTGCTCGCCGGGTTCGCGCTCGTGTCCTGCCAGTTGTACCAGAAGAAGTTGCCGGCGAACGAGAAGCGGTTCCACGCGGTGATCGCGGCCGCGGCCATCACCGCCTGCTGCGCTTCGCTCACCGCGCCGTGACCGGTCCCCGTCGGCCACCCGATCTCGGTCGCCCAGATCGGTCGTGCGCCGTCGCCGTGCGCGGCCATGATCGCGTGCGTCTGCGTCGCCATGTAGAAGGTGTTCCACGATGCGGGCGTCATCGGCGCGTAAGGGAACGAGTACGGATGCAGACCGACGGCCTGCATCGCACCGCGTCCACCGTTCGCATAGATGGCGGCGACGAACTCGTTGGGGGCGATCGAGTAGCCCGCGACATCACGCGCCGGCGCGACCCCGCCGCTCACGACGTACGCCGACCGGTCGACGGAGTGAATGGCCGCGGACGCGAGCCGCAGCAACTGCGTGTAGCGCGCGGGACTCGGCACGGGCTGCCAGAAGTCGCGCATGTTCGGCTCGTTCCAGATCTCCCACGCGTGCAGACCGCGCGGCGCGTACCGCTGCGCCGCGGCGCGCATGAACTCCGCGTACGCCGTCGGGTCGGTCGGCTGGTAGTGGTCGTTCGTGTTCGCGGGCCGATCCCACGTCGGCGTGTACGCGACCATCGCGAGCAGGTGGATGCCGCGCGCGTTCGCGGCCGTGACGAGCCGGTCGGCCTGCGCCCAGTTGTAGCGACCGCGTCCGCCCGCCTCGAGCGACGACCACGGGAAGTCGACACGCAGCCAGCGCGAACCCGTCGCCGCGACGCCGTCGAGCTCGCGCGCCATCACTGCGTCGCTCGCCCACATGAGCTGCTGGCCGTTGAAACCGACCGTCGAGCCCATCGTCAGCTGCGCGCCGCTCGCCGGCGGCGGCACGGTCACCACGTTCGTACCGGTGTTCGCGGCCGCCACGGTGGCGACACCCCCGAGCGCCACCACGATGGCGGCGCCGGCCGCGATTCGCTGCGCGATTCGTCGTCCGAGCATGAAGCGATTCCCCCGAGGTCCGTGCGTCTCTCCTTTGGCCGTCGACCACGTCACGCGACCTCTTGAGCGCGCAGAGTGCGCGAATCGCCCTCATCTCGGGAGTCGCGGTGTCGCCGCAACCTTTACGCGCCCGGCAAGTCGGCCGATAGGGTTGAAGACGCGCGGCGTTACCTGTACGGGTAGCGATGGTGGGGAACGGCAACAGGAACGGCCGCCTCCGTGGGAGAGGCACCAGGAGCACCGTGGCAAAGCCAGCGAGCACTGCCTCGGCGTCGGAACGTCGCTTGCCGAGTAGCGGCCGACGGCACGGAGGCAACCCACAGCGCACGGGCGACGGGTCCCCCACGGGTCCCGACGCGCTCCAACTCGTCCCGGTCCCGGTGCACCGACGTGACCGCCGGCCCGCAGCGATCGCCGCGACCGTCGTCTTCGGCGGCGACCTGATCGGACTCGGCGTGGCGCTGCTCGTCACCCGGCCCGCAACCGGCGTGAACGCGATCTACGCGCTGCTCGCGATGGCCGCACTGCTTTCGTCCGGCGCCTACCGCTTGCGGATCAGCCTCAGCTCGCTCGACGAGGCGCCGCGCATCGCGACCGTCGCCGCGTTGCCGCTCCTGCTGCTCGGACCCATCGCCGGTTCCTCGCAGTCACGCCTGCTCTGGCAGGCGTTGTTCTCCGTCATCGCGCTCGTGTTGATGCGCTCGTTCGGCTACGCGCTGCTGCGCCGCGTGCGCCGGCGCGGGCTGCGGGAAGCGACGATCGTCGCCGGGACCGGACACGTCGGCGTCGAGCTCGCGAACCTCATCCTCCATCACCCCGAGTACGGGCTCGAGCTGAACGGCTTCGTCGGCGCGCCGTATCCCGGTCTCCCGAGCCCGCTCCTCGGCGAGGTCGCCGATCTCGAGCGAGTCGTGCGCGACTACGGCGTGACCCGCGTGCTCGTGGCGTTCGGTCCGACCCGCGAGGCCGACCTCGTCGGCGTGCTGCGCACCGCGGTGCTGCGCGACGTCGAGGTGCACGTCGTGCCCCGTTTCTTCGAGGTCGGTGTCGCACCGCGCGGTCCGGACGTCGACGACCTCTGGGGCATCCCGATCTACCGCATGCGGCAGGCCGCGCTGCGCGCCCGGGTCTGGCGGGTCAAGCGCGCGGTCGATGTCGTGCTGTCGCTCGCGCTCCTCGTCCTGACCTCGCCGATCATGGCCTTCTCCGCGCTCGCGGTGAAGCTCGGCAGCTCCGGGCCGGTGCT
Organism: Acidimicrobiia bacterium; assembly: GCA_036271555.1. NCBI lineage: Bacteria > Bacillati > Actinomycetota > Acidimicrobiia > Acidimicrobiia bacterium. The sequence goes on along the minus strand of DATBAK010000077.1, from coordinate 61,605 downwards.
GTTCCGCCAGCGGCGGATCGGCCAGCACGGCGAAGAGATCGTGGTGCTCAAGTTCCGGACCCTCCCGGCGAACCACGTCGACGACTCCTGGAACGCGGCCGACGAGCGCTACAACCGGGTCGGCAAGGTGCTCCGCCGCCTCAGCATCGACGAGCTCCCCCAACTCTGGAACGTGCTCCGCGGCGACATGAGCCTGGTCGGCCCCCGGCCCGAGCGGGGCTATCTCGTCGAGCAGTTCAACACGTCGGTGTCGGGCTACCGCGACCGGCACCGGCTGCCCGTCGGGCTCACCGGCTGGGCCCAGGTGCACGGGCTCCGGGGCGACACGTCCCTGCGCGAACGGGTGCGCTTCGACAACCAGTACATCGAGCACTGGTCGCTGTGGCGCGACGTCGTGATCCTGATCCGGACGCTCAGCGCGGGCTTCCGGGGCCCGACGACCATGTCGACGCCCGAGACGCAGGACGAGCTGGAGCCACCGGAGCAGTTCCCGCCGCCGGCCGCCGAGGGTGGCGGGGACTAACCCCGCACCGCGCGCAGCCCGGCGATCGACACCGCGGGGTGCGCCGCGCTCAGCGCGCGAACGTCGTCCGCGGACGCGAGAACGGCGGGCCTCGACGGGCCCGCCGCTCGCAGACGATCACAGGGGGAAATTCGAACTTCGTTGTCGTGACGCAGACGATCCGCAGGTGCGGATCGCGGGGGTCGCGTCAGACGCCGACGGCCTTGCGGCGACCGGACCGGACCAACGCCGTACCGCCGGCGAGAGCACCGATACCGATCAGCGAGAGTCCGACGACGTCGCCACCGGTGAAGGGCAGGCTTCCGTCGTTGGAAGTCTGAGCGCTCACCGCGGTCGACGGAGTCGGTACGCTGCTGGCGGAGCCGCAGCTCCCGCCGCCGTAGTTGTTGCAGGCTGCGAAGGCGTGAGCCGGCATCATCGCGACACCAGCGACAATTCCGCTGGCTGCGGCGAATCGCAGAACGCGTGTGCGAATGGTGGTCATTGCTGTAGCCCTCCCAGGTCTTGTGCCACGGAGTGTAGCGGTTCCCTCGCTCATTGACAAGGGTTCACGAAGCGATCGCGCGCAACTCCGGACTCGTCGTACCCATCCGGGAGAGGCATCACCACGCCACTCTTCGGCCCACATCGTCGCTCCACGTAAGGCTTGGAGCCGTCCAGGCGATCGCCGGGACTCGCGCGGAGGGCGCGAAGAACAGCGACCGTTGGGCGGTCGGCAGGGTGAACGAGGCGACCACTGTGCGTGAGATTCCGCGCGGAATCTGAACGTAGGCGGCCACCACCTGGCTCGTGCCGTCGGGTCCCGCGGTGACGAGCGGCGCCGGTTTTCCGTCGACCGTCAGATGGATCGATTCGGCCGCGCGCGGGAGCTCGACGACCGCGTAGCCCTGGTAGAGGCCGGCGGCGGCGCCGATCGCGCCTGGATACGGGCCCTCGACGTACTGCGGGATCCCGGTCGCGGGGGTGACGTTCTGCATCTGCAGGGTGAGGCGGACGCTCCAGCCCGCACCGGCCGTCGGTTTCGGCGCCCGGCCCACGCCGACCTTCCCGTGGATGACGACGAACTGGTCGAGCTTGTTGCCGCCCCGGTTGTGGAGGCCCACGAGCACGCCGTCGTCGGGCACGATCCCGTCGATGCCGGCCGCGGTCCAGCCCGCCTGCTCCTGCTGATTCGGGGACCAGGCCAGCAGGTGCCGGCCCTGCGCGGCGCCGCGGAGGTCGTCGACCAGGTCGGCCGCGTGCCAGCCGCCGTGGTCGAGGTCGTCGAGGGCGCCCCGCGCGATCTCGCTGAGCCGGTCCCGGCGGGTCGTCTGGTCGGGATAGCCGACGAGGCCGAGGTACTGGTGCAGCATGACGTCGCCGAGCACCTGGTCGGCGGTCATCGTGGTGCCGTCGGCGAGGTGCACCGGCCCGGTGGCCTGGAGCAGGTCCTTCAGCGCGACGACGTCGAGCGCGAGCACGCCGTTCACCGTCTGGCCGGTCGCGGCATGCCACATCTGACTCGCGAGCCGGGCCTGCGACGGGAACTGGGGCGAGGCGCCGAGGTTGCGCCACTCGACGTTCGGCTGGAGGAAGCCCCACCGGGCGGCGACATAACCGGTCAACGGCACCGCACCCGGCGCGACCGGGTAGGAGCCGACCGACTTCATCGAGTCGAGCCGCAGGCTGCCCTGGTTCACCGTGAGCATGCCGACCTCGAGGAACGTGCCCGATCCCACCCGCATCTCGGCGTTGTTCGCCGCGAGCACGAGATAGCGACTCGGGCCGCGCAGGAAGGCGGCGAGACCGTGCGACGCGGCCCGGAGCTGACCGATCGCGTGACGGAGGTCGTGCAGGCGAGTCGCGAACTCGGAGCGCGCGTTGGCGAGCGGACCGATGAGGTGCGTCGGTCCGAGGTCAACGGTCTGGAGCTGGGAGGACGACTGGTCGGCGATCGTCGCGAGCTGCGCGACGAGACGCACGCGCGCGGCGCCGGTCGGATGGCCCGCGTTCACGACCCGCCGCGACTGCACGACCGCGTCGATCCCGATGTCGACGACGTGCGCGGCCGAGCCCGTGAGCGTGTCGACCGAGTCGATCTGGCGACCGAGCACCGGGATGATGCGCAACGGCGCGAGCAACGGCGAGCGCACGCGTTCTCGGGCGCGCGTGAAGTCCGTCTGCGCGGTGCGGAGCTGCGGCACGCCCTCACCGCGCAGCAGCTGGCCCGGCGTGAGCTTCTCCTGCACCGACTCGAGCGCGTCGATGCCGAGGCGCGTGTCGTGACGCGCGCGTACGAGGGTCAGCGCGGTGAACGCGCCCCACGCGACGAGCACGATGAACACGCCGAGCAGGACGAGTCGGCGGGTGCGCCGGGAGCCGCGCGCCCTCGTCTCCATTGCTTCGCATCGTAGGGGCGCACCCGGCACGCGCCGGGTACCCCCGACGGTGTCAGTGGCGGACCGTAGGCTCCGCTCGTGGACGACGAGCTGCCGCGCGTCACGCTCACGCACCTGCGCCGAGCCGAGACGATGTGCCGCCGGCGGCTCGAGCGCGACCTCGCCGGCGTGCGGGGTCACCGCGGGCCGTCGGCGCGTTTCGCGGTGAACAATCGCATCACCGAGGACGCACGCGTCGCGCACACCGAGTTGCGCGCCGCGCACGTCTCCGACTTCCCACCACCGACCGATCTCGTCCTCGAGCAGCAGCGCGTCTACCGAGCCGCGGCGGAGGGCTACGTCGCGCTGTTCGCCGACCGTCCGGCGCGCGCGGTCGCGGTCGATCCGTGGGAGGCCGAGCTCGCCGACGTCGGCATGCGGCTCGTGTCGCCGCTCGGTCTCGCGCTCGAGCGGGCCGACGGCACGCCCGAGATCCGGTCGCTGCGCATCGGTGTCGCGGGCAACCGCCCGTTGATCGACGACGCCGACCGGCGGGCGCTCGTCGTACGGGCCGCCGCGTGGGTCGGCGAGCGGCCGCTGCGGCTCGTGGCCGTCGACCTGCTCGCGGGCGCGCTCGTGGAGGACGTGCTCGACGTCGCCGGCGCGTTGTCGGATGCGCGCGCATGGATCGACGATCGCATCGCGCTCGTGCGCGAGCGCGCCGCGGACCCGACTCCCAAGGCCGGCGACGACTGCCGCGGCTGCGCGTTCGTGCCCGGCTGCAAGGCACACTCGTGAGCACGGCCACCCCCGAGACGAGCGAGGCGCAGACCGCCGCCGCGGAGGGCTCACCCACGGCGCCGAACCGTGCGGATCGAGCGGTGGCGGACGAAGCCGCATGAGCAACGAGCGCGCCGCGGGGCGGCGCAAGCTGTTGTCCGACATCGTCACGATCACGCCGACCGCGTACGAGACCTGGAGGCGCTGCCCGCGCGAGTTCCTCCTGCAGCACCTGCTCGGGGTGCCGCCGAGCGACTCGAGCAAGCCGACCGACCACGGAATCCTGTTGCACGAGATGCTGCGAGTCGTGCACGAGCAGGGCACGTGCCACGACGAAGACCACGTGCGCGACGTGCTCGCGGGCCATGGCGTCGACGATCCGCACTTCGCGGGGATGGTCGCCCGCCACGCGGCGCGCTGCCCGTCGGAGTCCGACCGCCAGAAGCACGAGATCGACCTCGCGCGATTCCACCGCGCGCCCGCGCCGATGTTCATGGCGACCGCGCGCATCGACGCGGTCTGGATCCACGATGGGCTCCTCGACGCACGCGACTACAAGACCGGCTCGCGTTGGTACGAGCGCGTCGGCGACGACGCGCGTGCGCGCGTGCAGGCGTTCGTGCTCGCGCAGCACGCGCAGCGCCAGGGGCTGCGGCTGCGGCTGCGCTACGAGCACCTCGCGGCCGAGGTCGACGACGATCCCGAGCCGTACGAGCCCGACGACGAGGATCTCGACGCGATCGAGGAGGAGCTGCGCGCGACGGTGGCCACGTGGTGGTCGCTCGAGGAATGGCAGGGCGTGCGCGACCCGGCCGTGTGCCAATGGTGCCGGTTCCGGTCGGTCTGCGTCGACAGCGCCGCGGCGGGCGAGCCCGACTGGCCCGTGCTCGCGCTCGCCGGCGACAACGACGGCGAGGAGAGCGAGTGACCGACCCGCGCACGCCGGTGGTCGTCGGAGTCGGACAGGTCGAGCAGCGCGTCGCACCCGCGGACGCGCGTGAGCCGATCGCGCTGTTCGCCGACGCGGTGCGCGCCGCGGCCGACGACAGCGGGCAAGGCGGCAGCGTGCTCGCGCGCGTCGACACGGTCGCCGCGGTCCAGATCGTGTCGTGGCCGTACGCGGATCCCGGCGCGCGCGTCGCGGCGGAGCTCGGCATCGAGCCGCGCCGCGCGGTCGTCAGCACCGTCGGCGGCAACAGCCCGCAACTGCTCGTGAACGAGATGGCCGCGGAGATCGCGGCGGGCTCGTGCGACGTCGTCGTCATCGGCGGCGCGGAGTCGATGCACGCCCGCTGGGGTGCGCGCCGCGAGCCACGCGTGCATCTCGACTGGGCCGTCGACGAGGGCACGCCGTACGCGCGCGTCATCGGCGACCCGCGTGCCGGCACGAACGAGATCGAGCAGGCCCACTTCGCGGTCGCGCCGACGCACATCTATCCGCTGTTCGAGACCGCGTTGCGCGCGGCCGCCGACCGCACGATCGCCGAGCACCAGCAGGCAACCGGCGAGCTGTGGTCGCAGTTCGCGGCCGTCGCCGCGAGCAACCCGCACGCGTGGTCGCGCGTCGCGTACACAGCCGAAGCGATCGTCACGCCCACGGCCGAGAACCGCATGGTCGTGTTCCCGTACACGAAGCGCATGTGCGCCAACATCGACGTGGACCAGGGCGCGGCCGTCATCCTGTGCTCGTACGAGGCGGCGCGTTCGATGGGGATCGCCGAGGATCGCATGGTGTTCCTGCACGCGGGCGCCGACGCGCACGACCACTGGTTCGTCACCGAGCGGGCCGCGCTCGCGGAGGCGCCGGCGATCGGGATCACCGTGCGCGCCGCGCTCGACGCGGCGGGCCTCGGCGTCGACGACGTCGCGCGTTTCGACCTCTACTCGTGCTTCCCGTCGGCCGTGCAGATGGCGATGCACGCGATCGGGTTGCGCGGCCGCGCCGGCGGGGACGACCGGCCGCTCACCGTCACGGGCGGACTCGGCTTCGCCGGCGGTCCCGTCAACAACTACCCGACGCACGGCATCGCCGCGATGGTCGACGCGCTGCGCGCCGATCCCGGCTCGGTCGGGCTGACGACCGCGCTCGGTTGGTACGCGACGAAGCACTCGGCCGGCGTGTGGTCGACGTCGCCGCCCGCGCGGTTCGCGCGCGTCGATCCTGCGCGCACGCAGGCCGAGGCCGACGCGCTCCCCCGCCGCGAGCCGGCCGGGCTCGTCGAAGGCGACATGACGATCGAGGCGACATCCGTCGTGATGGAGCGGGACGGCACGCCCGCGGTTGCGATCGTCGCCGGTCTGCTGCCCGACAGCCGGCGCGCCCTCGCGAACTCGCGTGATCCCGACCTGATGCTCGAGCTGACGCGCACCGGTTGGGAAGGCCGCACCGTGCGAGTGGTCAACGACGGTACGGCGAACACGCTGGCCTGACCGTACGCTCTCACCCCATGCCGACGAGCCGAGCCACGGTGTTCGCCCGTGGGTTCACGCGCCGCTGCCCGCGCTGCGGCTCGGGCAAGCTCTTCCGCCACTACCTCTCGATGGTGCCCGACTGCCCGCGCTGCGGTCTGCACTTCGAACGCGAGCAGGGTTACTGGGCGGGCGCGATCGCGATCAACATCATCTGCGTCGGCGTGGTGTTCGTGATCGGCTTCACCGTCGCGATGATCCTCACCGTTCCCGATACGCCGATCCCGTTGATGCTGGCGATCTTCGTACCGATCGTGGCCCTCGGACCGATCCTCTGGTACCCGTTCTCGAAGACGCTCTGGGTCGCGGTCGACCGCGCGTTCCTCCACGGCCTCGATCAGGGCGCCGGCATCGACGACCACAACCGGATCTGAGCCTTCCGGTCGCACTCGCTGCGCTCGCCGCTCCTGACGCCTCAGGTCTCGAGTCGGACGGGCCGCGAAACGACCGCCCGTTCCGGCAGGAGCGACCGGCGCCTGAGACGTCGAGGAGGGCGAGCTTGCGAGCCCGACCAGTAGTTACGGACGCAGATCGATCGTGAAGGTCAGGACGCCGTCGTCGAAGGACCAGCTCGCGTCGCCGACGATCGCGAAGTCCTGATAGTCGGTCTGCGCCTGGTCGACGAACCGCTGTCGATCGGGGCCGGCCACCGGTGGCAGCGGCCGGTTCCGCACGGCCTCCGCGCGATCGCGGAAGCGGGTCAGCATCGCGTCGACGTCGAGCTCGTCGGCCATACGCGAGACGCTATCCGCGCCGCGCGACGAGGACGCGCGGCCGGAACGAGAAGTCGTCGAGCACGCGCACGTCGTCGAAGCCGGCGGTGCGCGCGATCGCCGTGACCACGTCCGCTTGGTGCGGCGCGATCTCGAGCACGATCGCCGCACCGGGCGCGAGCCAGGCCGGCGCCGACGCGAGCAGCTCCTCGATCGCCTCGAGTCCCGTCGGTCCGCTCACCAACGCGCGGTGCGGTTCGTGCTGCGCGACCTCCGGCGCGAGCCCGTCGAGCTCGTGTGCGGCAACGTACGGCGGGTTCGCGACGACGAGCGCGAGCGTGCCGGCGAGCGGGCCGGGCAGCGCGTCGAACCACGAGCCTTCGGCGAGCCGCACGCGCGTCGCGCCGCATCCCGCGATGTTGGCCGCCGCGACGGCGAGCGCGTCGCTGCTGACGTCGGTCGCCCACACCTCCGCGTCGGTCAGCTCGGCCGCGAGCACGAGCGCGATCGCGCCCGAGCCGGTACCGAGGTCGGCCACGACCGCGGTCGTCTCGGCGTCGAGCGCGCGATGCACGCCGCGCCGCAGGCCGACGCGCGTCGCCTCTTCGAGCGCGACCTCGACGACCCACTCCGTCTCGGGTCGCGGGATCAGCACGCGGTGATCGACCATCAGGTCGAGCCCGCGAAAGCTCCACGAACCGAGCACGTACTGCAACGGCTCACCCGCGAGGCGGCGCTCGACCATCGCGTCGAGGTGCGCCTGCGCGCGGTCGTTGGGCAGCTTCGCTGCGACTGCGAGCCACTCGGCGCCCGCGTATCCCGACGCGGTCTCGGTGAGCCACCGCGCCTCGGCGTCGGCCGAGTCGATGCCGACCTCACGCAATCGATCGGTCACGAAGCGGCGCTGCTGCGCCCAGCTCGCGCGAGCCGTCGTCACTCCGCGCCGAGCTGCCGCTGCCGTTCGTCGGCCTTGAGCGCGGCGATGAACTCGTCGAGGTCGCCGTCGAGCACCTTGTCGAGCGCGTAGACCGTGAGCCCGATGCGGTGATCGGTGACGCGGTTGTCCTTGTAGTTGTATGTGCGGATCTTCTCGGAGCGACCGCCGCCCTTCACCTGCTGCTTGCGCGCCGAGGCGAGCGCTTCGTCCTGCTGCTCCTGCTGGAGTTGGAGCAGGCGTGCGCGCAGGATCGCCATCGCCTTGTCGCGGTTCTGGAGCTGGCTGCGCTCGTTCTGGCAGCTGACGACGATGCCGGTCGGCACGTGTGTGATGCGCACGGCGGAGTCGGTCGTGTTCACCGACTGCCCACCGGGCCCGCTCGAGCGGAAGACGTCGATCTCGAGATCCTTCTGGTCGATCTCGACGTCGACGTCGTCGGCTTCGGGCAACACCGCGACCGTCGCCGCGCTCGTGTGGATGCGCCCCTGGCTCTCCGTCTCCGGGACGCGCTGCACACGGTGCGGCCCGCCCTCGTACTTGATCGCCGCCCAGGCCTCGGCGCCCTTCAGGACGAACGACACGTCACGGAACCCGCCGTGGTCCGACGGCTGGCTCGACAGCACTTCGAGCTTGAGCCCGTGCGTCTCGGCGAAACGCTGGTACATGCGGAACAGGTCGGAGGCCCAGAGGTTCGCCTCTTCCCCACCCTCGGTGCCCTGGATGACGACGATCGCGTTGCGGCCGTCGTTCGGGTCGCGGGGCAGCAGGAGCTCCTTGAGCTCGGCTTCGAGGTCGGCGGTGCGGGCGAGCAGCGTCTCGATCTCGCTCTCGACCATCGCCTTCATCTCGGAGTCGCGCTCGCCGCTCAGCAGCTCGCGGGCGCCGGCGAGCTCGGCCTTCGCCGTCGCGAGCGCGCGCCAGGTCTCGACGACCGGCTTCAGCTCCGCGTAGCGACGCCCCGCGTCGCGCGTCGCGCGTCGATCGCCGGCCGCGGCGATGTCGGCGAGGCTCCCCTCGAGCCGGTCGAACTCCGCTTCCAGCTCCGGCAGGTGGTCGAACACCTACGCAGGATAAGGGTTACTCGTGCGTCGACCGGTGGTCGCCGACGTCGGACGGGCGGCGGGTCGAGGTCAGCTCTCGACGCGCTTGATCGACAGCGCGTCGATGAGCGGGAAGGTGAAGGTGCTGCTCCCGATGCCCTCGATGCAGAGCTTCTCGTGCGGGAGGTTCGCGCCGAACCCGAAGCTCGCGTGCGTCCACTTCGCCGGAAGCGCCGCATTCAAGTCGAGGAAGCCGATGCGAATGTCGTTGATTCGCACATCGAACGTGCTGTAGTCCGTCGAGGAGGAGATCGGGTTGAGCGACGCGGCCGCGAGGCTCAGCGTGTAGTCCCCGCCTTCGATGAGCCCGGGAAGGTTCTGGCAGATCTTGGCGCCGTTGCCGGTGGGCAGGCCGTTGAGCGCGAGGAACTGCGCGCCCTGCCGCGGCTTCGCCTGACCGGGCACGGCCGTGAAGAGCTGCGCGGTGCCCCGGGTCACGGACCACGCGCCGAACGTGTCGCCCTTGGAGAAGGAGCCGGCACCGCCGGCTGGGAGCTTCGGGTATTCGAAGTTGCCGTCGCGCACCAGAAAATCGCTGGCTCCGGCGCTTCCGGCTGCGCCGGCCACCAGGCCGATCGCGAGCACGAGTCCGATCCAGAGCTTCGCCGTACGAGGAGTCCCCATGTCGCCCCCACTTCCCACAGTCCAACGAGGGGCGGAAGTGTAGGCCTGATTCCTCAGGAACTACTCGGCGAGGTCGCCCTGCGCGTTCGGCCGCAGCGTGCCGAGCGCGTGGAACTGCTCGAGGATGTCGGCGCGGCGGCGATGGTCGCGCAGTGCGTACTCCACCTCGGCGAGGGTCTGGCGCAGCAGCGTCGGCCGCCGCACCGTGCGCGACTCGGTGCGCGCGACGTCCCACATGCGCGCGATGACGTCGGCGCCGGGGTGCCGACGGCCGGACTCGCCGACGAAGGTGCGGTCGCGCATCTCGGTGATCGCGGTCTTCAAGTACTCGACGTGTGGGGTCTCGTCGCTGCGGATGAACGACACGACGCGTGCGGCGAGCCCGTCGCCCGCGACGAGGTCGTCGTCGGAGAGGAGCGCCTCGGCCCACGCGAACGTGTGGAACGCGGAGAGCTCGATGAAGAGGAGTCCGATCATGAAACGGGCCATCGCCTCGATGTCGGGATCGAGGTCGTCGACGAGCTGCGGCGCACGGGTCGGCGACGCGGGCACCGCCGCCGCGGCCGACGCGGGGATGCCCATGCGCCCGAGCATGCGGCGGCTCTCGTCGGCAGTCACCGGGTCCTCGAAGGCGACGTCGCGCGCGACGAACCACATGTCGCGGTGACCGGCTTCGTCCTCGAAGCCGGCTTCGTCGCGCGCCTGCGCCTCGAACAGGCCGCGGTGCAGGTGCGCGAGGCAGGTGCCGTCGATGCTCTCGACGAAGAACGGCTGGAGATCGTCGGGCCCGAGGTGGCGGATCATCGCGCCGAAGCCCTCGACGGTCCCGATGCGCGTGAGCGTCGTGACGACCGGGCCCCGCACGCCCTCCGACAAGAGGTACTTGGCCTGCGCGACGCTCGGGTACGGCGCGGGCCACGACGCGAGCGGCGCATCGATGAGGTCGGTCCCGAACGTCTCGCGATGCGCCTGCTGCCACGCCGCGGTCGCGGGCACGCGGAACTTCGTGCGGGGCGACACGTAGTTGCCGTCGTCATCGAAGCCGCCGTGACAATGCACGCCTTCGATCACGACCGGCTCGGCGACCGCGTGCGTCGCCAGTAGCTCCGCTTCGGTCCAGTGCGTCTGGAGGTTGCTCACCGCGTCGCCGGCCGAGCCGAGACCGGGACGACTACGCCGGAGGGGCGGCGGCCGGCTTCTTCTTCGCCGCGGCCTTCGCGGCCGTCGACTTCGCGAGCCGGCGCTGGTAGCGATCCACGCGACCACCGGTGTCGACCAGCTTCTGCTTGCCGGTGTAGAAGGGGTGGCACTCCGAGCACAGCTCGACCCGCAGCGAGGGCAGCGTCGAGCGGGTCGTGAACTCGTTCCCACAGGAGCAGTGCACTTGGCACTCGATGTAGTTCGGGTGAGTCTCGGTCTTCATGGCGATCTCGTCTCGTTCGTGGAGGGGTGAAGGTTAGGCGCCCATGCCCGAGGGCGTCTTGGCGATCTGGGCGAGGAACTCGTCGTTGCCCTTGGTCGTGCGGAGCTTGTCGAGCAGCAGCTCGAGCCCCGCGCCGCCATCCAACGCGCTCATGACCCTCCGTAATTTCCAGACCTGCTGGAGCGCCATCCGGTCGAAGAGAAGCTCCTCGTGGCGGGTGCTCGACTGCTCGACGTCGATGGCCGGGAAGATGCGGCGGTCGGCGGTGCGGCGGTCGAGGCGCAGCTCCATGTTCCCGGTGCCCTTGAACTCCTCGAAGATGTGCTCGTCCATCTTCGAGTTGGTCTCGACGAGCGCGGTCGCGATGATCGTGAGCGAGCCGCCCTCTTCGACATTGCGGGCCGCGCCGAAGAACTTCTTGGGTGGATAGAGGGCGCCGGCGTCGATACCGCCCGACATGATGCGGCCGGACGCAGGCGCCGCGAGGTTGTAGGCGCGGGCCAGGCGGGTGATGCCGTCGAGGATGATCACGACGTCTTTGCCCAGCTCGACGAGTCGCTTCGCGCGCTCGATCGTGAGCTCGGCGACCTGCGTGTGCTCGTCGGAGGGACGGTCGAACGTGCTCGCGATCACCTCGCCCCGCTGCACGTGGCGCTTCATGTCGGTGACCTCTTCGGGCCGCTCGTCGACGAGCAGCACCATGAGGTGCACCTCGGGATTGTTGCGCTCGATCGAGTACACGATCTGCTTGAGGATCGTGGTCTTGCCGGCCTTCGGCGGCGACACCACCATCCCGCGCTGGCCCTTGCCGATCGGTGAGATCAGGTCGACGACCCGGCCGGTCATCTCGGCCGGGTTGCCGGCGAGCTCGAGTCGCAGTCGCTCGTCGGGGAAGAGCGGCGTGAGGTCCTCGAAGCGCGGCCGCTGCCGCGCCTCGTCGGGCGTCATGTCGTTGATCTCGTCGACGCGCATGAGCGCCGGGTACTTCTCGGTGGTCGCCGCGGCGCGCGTCGCGCCCTTGATGAAGTCGCCCTTGCGCAGCGCGAAGCGGCGCACCTGCGATGCGGACACGTACGCGTCGTCGCGTCCCGCGAGGTAGCTGCCGGTGCGGAGGAAGCCGTAACCCTCGTCGCGCAGGTCGAGCAGACCCTCGACCTCGATCGCCTCGCCGGTCGCCTCTTCGGGCTTGGGCTCGAAGCCGCGCTCGCGATCACGGTCACGCCCGCGTCGTCGGCGGCGACGCTTGTTGCCGCTGCCCTCGTAGTCGTTTCCGGGCTGGCCGTTGTCGGGCGCGCCGACGGGCGTCGAGCCTCCGAAGTCGTGGTGACCGACCGCGGCGTGGTCGTCGGCCGGCGCGGATTGACGGGAAGTCGCGGGCGGCGCATCGGTCGACGCGGCCGACGCCGGTGCGGACGCCGGTGCGGACGCCGCCGCGGTGTCGGCGCGGCCGTTCTTCTCGGTCTCGGCCGCGGCCGCGGGACGGCGGCGCGCCGGCATGAGGTCGGGCTCCGGCGTCGCGGCCGAGGCCGCGATCGCGGCCTCTTCCTCCGCGAGCACGTCGAGGTCGCTCTTCGCAGGACCCGTGGAGCGGATCGTGCGCGACTTCGTCGCGCGATCGCCGTTCCCCGACGCGCCCTTCCCGCCGTTGGCGCCGGCGGTCGCGCCGAGGATCGCATCGACCAGCTCGGCCTTCTTCAGGCGGCTGATCGCCTTCAGACCGAGCGCCGAGGCGATCGCCTGCAGCTGCTCCCGATCCTTGCCGTCGAGCGCGGTCCGCTCGAAGGTCTCGTTGCTCATCACCTGCTCCTCGGGCGGACGCGAACGCGGGGCCGCCGGTCCCGCCTGTCACATCGGGGTTGCCAACGCGCATCCTCGCCGGGGACGGCGCCTCGCCGGCGAGCGATCGACCTCGGACCGGATCCGACCGCGACCAACACCCGGGGCTGTGGGGTTGGGAGCGGAGCGACCCGCGGAACCTGCGTGGAACACGGGCCGGGCCCTCGAGGATCGGCGCGACTTTACACCTCTCGGCGCTCGAGACCGGAACCTGAACTCAGGGGTCGGACCGAACCCACGCGGGCGTCGCGCTGCGCCCCGCCGTTGGGCGCGTCACCCCACCAGGCGGGCCATGAGGGTGTGCGCGTCGACGAGCGGCGCGGTCGCGACGCCGGGTTCCGTGTAGACGCCGCCGGCGCCGCGGCGCTCGGAGTCGAAGAGAAGGTACGGAACCGGCTGGTCCGTGTGCGTGCGCAACGAGCACGGCGTCGCGTGGTCGGGCAGGAGCAGCACGCGGAAGGGATCGCCGGTCGCGCGCAGCGCGCTCAACACCGGGCCGATGATGTCGGCGTCCCAACGCTCGAGCGCGTCGACCTTCACGTCGCTCAGTCCCTGATGCCCCGCTTCATCGGTGGCCTCGACGTGCACGAGGAAGAAGTCGCGATCCTCGAGCGACGCGACGCACGCATCGGCCTGCGCGCGGTAGTCGTTGTCGAAGCCCGCGGACGCGCCGGGCACGTCGACGATCTCGATGCCGGTCAACACACCGAGGCCCTGCACGAGATCGACCGCGGACGTCAGCCGACCGTCGACGCCATAGGTCTGCGCGAACGGCGGCAACGACGGCATCGCGCCCTGGCCCCACAACCAGATCTGCGTCGCGACCGAGCCGACATCGCGCGCCGCGCCCGCGACGACCGCGCGCGACGCGTCCATCAACGCCTGCAGCTTCGGCGCGGCCGGACCCGACGGCCACACGACGGGATCACCGGTGAGGTCGTGCGGTGGAGTGCACTGCGCGTCACTCCAGTCGCGCGGCACCACACACAGGTGGCGGTACTCGACACCGGGATGGAAGCGGACGCCGTCGCGCCCGTTGCCGAGCGCGTCGTCGAGCGCGGCGACGATCGGATGACTCTGCTCGCTGCTGATGTGGCCGGCCGCGAAGTCGAGCATGGTCGGGCGGTCGGAGTCGTCCGAGAGCGTCACGAGGTTGCAGCGGAAGGCGACCTCGTCGGCCGCGAGCGTCACACCCATCGCCGCGGCCTCGATCGGCGCGCGGCCCGTGTGGAAACGCTCGGGGTCGTAGCCGAGGATCGCCATGTTGCCGACGTCGCTGCCCGGGGGCAGCCCGTCCGGGATCACGCGGGCGCGACCGACCTCGGACTCGGCGGCGAGGGCCGCGAGGTTCGGCATGCGCGCGGCTTCGAGCGGCGTGCGGCCGCCGAGCTCGGCCAGCGCGACGTCGGCACAACCGTCGGGCACGAACACGACGTACTTCCTGCGTCCGGTGGGCACGACCGGGATCGTACGCAACGAGGGCCTACGCTCTCCTTCCGTGCGCCGGCACCGGTGGGTCCGAAGCGTTGCCGTGGGAGCCGCAGCCTGTCTCGCGGTCGGGGCGTGCGGCAGCTCGAAGTCGACGAGCGCGGGCGGCAGCCCGGCCACGATTCCCGCGACGAGCGCGCGGGCGACGACCACGACGACGAAGTCCGCGAGCCCGTCGTCGACCGCGGCGCCGAACTTCGCGAAGGCGAACATCAAGCTCACCGAGATCGCGTCGGGACTCAGCAGTCCGCTCGCGATCGTGCCCCGTCACGGCACGTCGACGCTCTACATCGCGGAGCAGGTCGGACGCGTGCGCGCGTACGCGAACGGAGCACTGCTGAAGACGCCGGTGCTCGACATCCGGAGTCTGCTGAAGTCGGGTGGCGAGCAGGGTCTGCTCGGAATCACGTTCTCACCCGACGGCAACAAGCTGTACGTCGACTACACCGACAAGAACGACGACACGAACGTCGACGAGTTCCTGATGGCGCACGACGTCGCGCAGATGCAGACGCGCCGGCGCGTGCTGCTCGTGCACCAGCCGTTCTCGAACCACAACGGCGGCGAGGTGCTCACCGGTCCCGACGGGATGCTGTACATCGGCCTCGGCGACGGCGGCAGCGAGGGCGACCCGAACAACAACGGGCAGAACCGCACGACGTTCCTCAGCAAGATCCTGCGCATCAACCCGAACCCGACGGCGACCGGTGCGTACTCCGTGCCCGCGAACAACCCGTGGGTCGGGCAGGCGAGCTCGCGGCCCGAGACGTGGGAGTGGGGACTGCGCAACCCGTGGCGCTTCTCGTTCGACAAGAAGACCGGTGACCTCTGGACCGGCGATGTCGGGCAGGGCGACTGGGAAGAGGTCGACTTCGCGAAGGCGGGCCAGGGCGGGTTGAACTACGGCTGGAGCCTGCGCGAAGGGGACCACAAGTACAAGGGCGCGCGCCCGCCCGGCGAGGTCGACCCGGTGTACGAGTTCTCGCACGCGTCGGGCGGTGTCGCGGTGACCGGCGGCTACGTGTACCGCGGTACGCGCATCCCGAACCTCGTCGGCACGTACGTGTTCTGCGACTACTACCAGGCGCAGATCATCGGGCTGCAGCAGCACGACGGCGTCGTCACCGCGCACCGGCCGCTCGCGCAGGCGCAGGGCGAGGTGTCGAGCTTCGGCCAGGACAACAACGGCGAGCTCTACGTCGCCGACCTCGAGGGCGGCTCCGTCTTCCGAATCGACCCGGCGTAAAGGGACCGACGTTCCCGCCAGAGCGCGCGAGCGGAGCGAGCAGCGCGGCCTCGACCGGAGCCTGAGGCGTCAGGGAGGGCGAAGCTTGCGAGCCCGACCAGATCTATTCGGAGAACTTGATGACGAGGGCGGCAGCGCGGCGCGTCACGGAGTCGGGCAGCACGCTGACGAATCCCGCCGTCATGCGGTTCATCGTCCCCGGCACGTAGACCGCGCGCCCGCGTTCGAGCGCGTCGAGGGCACCGGCCGCGACCTCGCCGGCGCTCTGCCAGAGGAAGCCCGGCAGGCGACTCGAGTCGATGCCGGCGCGCTCCTGGAACTCGGTGCGGGTGAAGCCCGGGCACACGACCGTCGCGCGCACGCCGGTGCCGCGCAGCTCCTCGTGCACCGACTGCGTGAAGCTCGTGACGAACGCCTTCGTGGCGCCGTAGGTCGCGTTGCGCGGTGTCGGTTGCATGCCCGCGATCGACGACACGTTGAGGATGCCGCCCGCGCGCCGCGCGACCATCGGTCCGAGCGCCGCGTGTGTCAGCCGGACGAGTGCGACGACGTTGAGGTTGATCTCGCGGGTCTCGTCATCGACATCGAGCTCGTGCAGGAGTCCGTTGCTGCCGAACCCCGCGTTGTTGACGAGCGTGTCGATCGGTCGCGCCGCGTCGGCCAAGCGCGCCTCGACGCGCGCGAGCGCGCCCGTATCGGTGAGGTCGGCCGCGAGCACCTCGGCCGCGATGTTGTGCTGCGCGCGCAGCTCGGCCGCGAGCTTCTGCAGGCGCTCCTCGTCGCGCGCGACGAGGACGACATCGTTGCCGCGCGCCGCGAGCTGACTCGCAAAAGCGTTGCCGATCCCCGCCGACGCGCCGGTGATCAATGCGGTTGTCATGACAGACCCAACTCCTGAAGGACGAGGTCGGCGTCGGCATCGACGGCTTCACCCGTCTCGACTTCGGCGATCGCGCGGTTCGGATCCTTCAACCCGTGACCGGTGACGGTGCACACCACGGTCTCCCCCGCCTCGATGAGTCCGGCTTCCGACGCCTTCAGCAAGCCCGCCACCGAGGCCGCCGAGGCGGGCTCGACGAACACGCCTTCGAGCGATGCGAGCGACCGGTACGCGGCGAGGATCTCGGCGTCGGTCACCGACTCGATCGCGCCACCGGACTCGTCCCGCGCCGCGATCGCGCCGTCCCACGACGCAGGGTTCCCGATGCGGATCGCGGTCGCGATCGTCTCGGGATACGGCACCGGTTCACCCGACACGAGCGGCGCTGCGCCCGCGGCCTGCCACCCGAGCATGCGGGGCCGGCCCTTCGTGACGGCGTCGCGCTCGTACTCGACGTAACCGCGCCAGTAGGCGGTGATGTTGCCCGCGTTCCCGACCGGCAAGCAGTGCACGTCGGGATGGCGGCCGAGCACGTCGCACACCTCGAACGCCGCGGTCTTCTGGCCCTCGATGCGGAACGGGTTGATCGAGTTCACGACCGTGACGCCGCCGCGCTCTCCGAGCTCGCGCACGATCCGCAGCGCGTCGTCGAAGCTGCCGCGGATCGGCACGACGCGCGCGCCGTGGATGAGCGCCTGCGCGAGCTTTCCGAGTGCGACGTGACCGTCGGGGATGAGCACGGCCGCGATGAGTCCGGCACGCGCCGAGTACGCGGCCGCCGCCGCCGACGTGTTGCCGGTCGACGCGCACACGACGACCTTGGCGCCGCCTTCGAGTGCCTTGCTGATCGCGAGCGTCATGCCGCGGTCCTTGAACGAGCCCGTCGGGTTCGCGCCTTCGACCTTGAGGTACACGTCGGCGCGCGTCTGCTCCGAGAGGCGCGGCGCGCTCACGAGCGGTGTGTTGCCCTCGAGCAGTGTGACGACCGGCGTCGACGCGTCGACCGGCAAGCGATCGCGATACGCCTCGATGAGCCCGGGCCAGCTCATGCGCTCGCTCCTTCGGCCGCGTGAGAGTGCGTCGCGCGCGACATCACAGGGCCCGTCATCCGCTGCCTCCGACGACGCGCAGCACGCTGCCGACGCGCTCCACCGCGTCGAGCCCGCCGACCTCGTGCATGGTGGCGCGCAGGTCGGCCTCGCGCGCGAGGTGCGTGACGAAGATGAGGTGCGCCTCGTCGCCGCGTCCCTGTTGCTCCATCGACTGGATCGACACGTCGAACTTCGCGAACACACCCGCGATCGCGGCGAGCACACCGGGTCGGTCGGCGACGTCGACCGTCACGTAGAACTGCGACTCGACCTCGTCGATCGGGTGGATCGGCACGCGCGGCCGCGCTCCGAAGTTGGCGTTGTGCCCGCCGGTACGCAGGTTCTTGGCGGCGTCGACGAGATCGCCGAGCACCGCGACCGCGGTCGGGTCCCCGCCCGCGCCGCGGCCGTAGAGCATGAGCTCGCCGACGGCCGCGCCTTCGATGAACACCGCGTTGAACGACCCGCGTACCGATGCGAGCGGATGTTGCGCCGGGATCATCGCGGGGTGCACGCGCACCGCGATCGAGCCGTCGATCTCCTCGGCGACCGCGAGCAGCTTCACGACGAAGCCGAGGTCGCGCGCCGCGGCGATGTCGGCCGCGGTGATCGCGGCGATGCCCTCGCGGTACACGTCGCCGGCGACGACCTTCGCGTCGAACGCGATCGACGCAATGATCGCGGCCTTCGCAGCTGCGTCGAAACCGCCGACGTCGGCGGTCGGGTCGCTCTCCGCGTAGCCGAGCGACTGCGCCTCGGCGAGCGCGTCGGCGAACGAGAGGCCGTCCTCGCTCATGCGCGTGAGGATGAAGTTCGTCGTGCCGTTGACGATCCCGGTGACGCGCCGGATGCGCTCGCCCGCGAGCGACTCGCGCAACGGGCGGATGAGCGGGATGCCGCCTGCGACCGACGCTTCGAACAGCAGGTCGACCTGCGCGGCCTCCGCGGCTTCGAACAGCTCGCTGCCGACGTTCGCGAGCAGCTCCTTGTTGCCGGTCACGACCGGCTTGCCCCGCCCGAGCGCGTCGAGGATCAACGCGCGCGCGGGCTCGATGCCACCGATCACCTCGACGACGATGTCGACATCGGGATCCGCGACCACGGACACCGCGTCGGCCGTGAGCACGCCCTCCGGCAGGTCGACGGGCCGGTCCTTCGACACGTTGCGCACGGCGACGCGCCGCACGCGCAGATCGACGCCGGCACGCGCCGCGATCAGGTCGCGGTGTCGGTCGATCAGCGCGACGAGCGAGCCGCCGACGTTTCCGCACCCGAGGATCCCGACCCCGATCTCTGCGACGCCCGCTCCGTCGGCCTCCGGAAGCGCGCCGCTCGGGCCCCGCTTGCCGCGGGCCGGCTTCGCCGTCCCGCTCTCGCTCTCGGCCCCCGCACTCATCGCGTCATTCTTCCTCGCGGGCGAGCAGGTCCGCCTCGGTCTCGCGCCGCACGACGACCCGAGCGTCGCCGTCCCGCACGAACACGACGGCCGGGCGGGTCACACGGTTGTAGTTGGACGCCATCGAGTGACCGTATGCGCCCGTCACCGGCACCGCGAGCACCTCACCGACCGCGAGGTCGTCGGGCACGGACGCGTCCCGCACGAGCAGGTCGCCCTGCTCGCAGTGCTTGCCCGCGATCGTGACGGTCGCGGGGCGCGGTGCGTCGACGCGGGCGGGTACGAACGATTCGTACTGCGCGCCGTAGGTGACGGGACGGAGGTTGTCGCTCATCCCTCCGTCGACCGCGACGTACGTGCGCACGTTCGGAATCGGCTTGATCGTGCCCACGCGGTAGAGCGTGATACCGGCGGGCGCCGCGATCGAACGACCGGGTTCCGTCGACAGGCGCGGCGTGTCGAGCACGCCGTGCGCGGCGACCGCCTTCGCGAGGGAGGCGTGCACCGACGCGCCGTGCTCCGCGATCGTCGGCGGATCGTCGCCGGCGACGTACCGCACGCCGAGCCCGCCGCCCATGTTCAGCTCGTCGACGGTCGCGCCCGTGGTCGCGACGATCTCGGCGATGAGACCGACCATGCGGTCGAGCGCGCGGTCGAACGAGTCGGAGCGGAACACCTGCGAGCCGATGTGACAGTGCAGGCCCGCGAACGTCGTCGTGTTCGACTCGATGACGCGACGCGCGGCGACGAGCGCGTCGCCGCTGCCGAGGCCGAAGCCGAACTTCGAGTCGTCGACCGCGGTCTCGAGGTATTCGTGCGTGTGGGCCTCGATACCCGGCGTCACGCGCACCATGACCGCGGGCGCGCGCAGGCCGCCGGCGACGAGCGCATCGATGCGGTCGAGCTCGGCGAACGAGTCGGCGACGACGCGCCCGACGCCGGCGCGCAGTGCACGCTCGAGCTCGGCCTCCGACTTGTTGTTGCCGTGGAAGACGATCATTGCGGGGTCGATACCCGCGTGCAGTGCGAGGTGCAGCTCGCCCCCCGTCGCCACGTCGATCGCGAGGCCCTCGCTCGCGACGAGCTTCGCCATCGCGACGCAGAGGAACGCCTTGCTCGCGTACGCGACACCACCGGGGAACGCGTCCATGTACTCGCGGCAGCGACCGCGCAGCTCGGCCTCGTCGTAGACGTAGAGCGGTGTGCCGAAGCGTTCCGCGAGCTGGTCGAGCGGGATGCCGCCGAGCACGCAGCGGCCCTCGTCGTCGACCGCCGCCGAACGGGGTAGCAGCGACCGGTCGAACGGCGCGTCGCTCATTCGTCCACTTCTTCGTCGTCGGCCAGCCGTTCCATCGACTCCGGCGCGCTCACACCGAGCAGCCCGAGCGCGGACGCGAGCCCGACCCGGCTCGCCTCGACGAGCCAGAGGCGCGCCTGCGTGAGCTCGGCGTCGTCGGTGAGCACACGGCACTCGCGATAGAAGCTGTGGAAGCGCGCCGCGAGCTCTCGCACCCACGTCGTGACCTTTTGCGGCGCGCGCATCGAGGTCGCGTCGGCGACGACCTCGGGATAACCGTCGAGCACGCGCAGCACTTCGAGCTCGCGCTCGTGCGCGAGCCGGCCGAGGTCGACCTCCGTGAGCGGGCGGCGGGTCACGCCCGCTTCCGTCGCGCGCCGCGCGATCGACGCCACCCGCGCGTGCGCGTACTGCACGTAATAGACGGGGTTCTCCATCGACTGCGACGTGACGACTTCGAGGTCGAACGTCTGCGTGGAGTCGAGCGAGAGCAAGAGGAAGGTCATGCGGACGACGTCGGGATCGACGTCGTCGAGGATGTCGGCGAGCGTGATGATGTTGCCGGCGCGCTTCGACAGCCGTACTTCCTGATCGCCGCGCATGAGCTTCACGAACTGACCGAGCAGCACCTCGGGCTCGGCCGGCGGTCCGAAGCCGAGCATCTCGAGGCCGACCTGCAGCGACTTCACCTGCGCGTGGTGGTCGGCGCCCCAGATGTCGATCAGGTGTGTGAAGCCGCGACGGAACTTGTCGCGGTGGTACGCGAGGTCGTTCGCGAGATAGGTCGTCGTGCCGTTGCTCCGCACGAGGACGCGATCGCGCGTGTCGCCGCCGTCGGTCGTGCGCAGCCAGCGCGCGCCCTCGTGCTCATAGACATGACCCGAGGCTTCGAGCGTGCGCAGCACGTCGTCGACATCGCCGCGCTCGTGCAGCAGGCGCTCGGAGAACCACGTGTCGAAGTGCACGCCGATGCGACCGAGGTCGTGCGTCAGCTGCCGCACCGCCTCGTGGTAACCCCACTCGCGTGCGTCGTCGAGCGAGACGTCGTCGCCGAGCTCGGCGCGCATCTGCGCGGCCATCTCCACGACGTACTCGCCGTGATAGCCGTTCTCGGGCAGCTCCGTGCCGTGCAATCGCGCCAGCAACGACAGGCCGAAGTTGTCGAGCTGCGTGCCCGCGTCGTTCAGGTAGTACTCGCGGTGCACCTCGGCACCCTGCGCCGCAAGCAGGTTCGCGATCGCGTCGCCTACCGCGACCCAACGGCCGCCACCGGCGTGCAGCGGACCGGTCGGGTTCGCCGACACGAACTCGAGGTTGATGCGCTGCCCTGCGAGCGCGTCGGAGTGGCCGTAACGCGCGCCCGAGGCGACGACGTCGCGGAGCACGTCGTGCGTCCAACTCGGGTCGAGCCGGAAGTTGAGGAAGCCGGGACCGGCGACGTCGATCGCGACCACGTGGGGCGGGGACTGCGCGAGCAACGCGTCGCGGATCTCGGTGGCGAGCTCCTGCGACGGTCGCCCGGTCGGACCCTTGAGCTGGAGCGCCACCGACGTCGAGAAGTCGCCCTGGTCGCGCCGGCGCGGCACTTCGAGCGCGACGCCGGCCGCGGGTTCGGGCAGACCGAGCGATCCGAGAGTGGCGCGCAGGGCGGACGTGAGACGGTCGCGGATCACAACGGCTGGCTCGCTCGCCGACGGGCTGGGCACGGGCTCGCACCGGATCGTGGTCACGCGCGGGCGGCGCGAATTACCGACGCGAAGGCGCGAATCGTACACGCGGCCTTGGTCGCGGACCGTGACCTTCGCGTCGGGGTTCCCCACGGGCCGTGGTTCTTGTATGGTGTCCCCGGGCGAGGGGCTGGAAGATGACAGGACCACGACCGGCCACGCGGGGTGGCGACCGGGCGGAACACGGAGGCAGCGAGTGGCGTCGCGACAATCGGGTCTGGGGCGCGGACTCTCCTCCATCCTGCCGGATGTGCTCGCCACGACCGAGCCCGCAGCGCCCGAAGGGGCTGACCACCCAACGCGGTCGACGCGGATGCTGAGCGACGCCATCGCCTCACAGCTCGCGACCAACGACTCCGGCATCGCGCTCGTCTACCGAACCCTCGACGCGCTGGTCTCGGAGTACCAGCTCGACGACGCCGCGGTCGTGCTCGACGAGCCCGGCCTCGGCCGCCAGATCTTCCGCGCCGGACGCAAGCCGCTCGACTCCGAGGACGAGGCACTGCTCGAGGCGCTGCCCGGTCTCTACACCGAGCGCCCGCTCGCCGACCCGGAGCTCGACCGCGCGCTCGTGCTCTCGCTGTGCACGCTCGCGTTGCGCCTCGACGTCATGCGCTACGACGCCTG
Organism: Acidimicrobiia bacterium; assembly: GCA_036271555.1. Taxonomy (NCBI): domain Bacteria; kingdom Bacillati; phylum Actinomycetota; class Acidimicrobiia; species Acidimicrobiia bacterium. The sequence goes on along the minus strand of DATBAK010000077.1, from coordinate 39,091 downwards.
GCACGACCCGCTCACGGCGCTCTACGACCGCCGCAGCTTCGACCGCCTGCTCGAGATGGCGGTGGCGCGGTCCGTCCGGTACGGCTGGACGTTCACGCTCGTGATGCTCGACCTCGATCACCTCAAGGAGATCAACGACCGCGACGGGCACGCCGCGGGCGACGACGCGCTGCGCGATCTCGGAGAACGCTTCCGCCGGGTCTTGCGCTTCGGTGACAACGCGGCGCGCATCGGCGGCGACGAGTTCGCCATGATCCTCCCCGACACCGAGCCCGACACCGTGCCCGCGCTCCTCGACCGCGTGCGCGCGGCGGGCGCCGGCATCGCGACCGCACCCGACTTCTCGTTCGGCACCGCGAAGTGTCCCGACGACGCCGACAGCTTCGACGCGCTGTACCGGCTCGCGGACGCGCGGCTGTACGAGGCGAAGGCGGCGCGCACCCAGACGAAGGACGCAGAGTGAACGCGAGCGACCTCGTCCTCGACGACCTCGAGCTCGAGCTCCGCAAGCTGCCCGGTGTGCGCAGCGCGGGCTTCGACGCGCGTGACGAGCTGCTGATCGTGCAGCTGCACGTCGCGCCGGGCGTCACATCCGAAGGGTCGCTACCACTCGCGGCGACACGGATCGCGGCGCGGCACGCCGACCGGCCCGTCGCGGTCGAGGTCGTGCGGTGGCGCGAGTCGAGCGAGAGTCAGGCCGCCGCGGCACCCGCGGCACCCGTGGCTCCTGCGCCGGCACCGGCGCCAACCGAGATGCCCGCGGCGGCGCCCGCGGAACCGGAGCCGAAGCGGCTGCGGCTCCTCGCCGTGCTGTCGTTCCCCGACACCGACGAGCTCGAGGTGCACCTCATCCTCGACGGTCGCCGCACGATCGGACGCGCGCCCGCGAGTCGGGGCCTCGTCGCCGCGCTCGACGCGACGCTCGCCGCGATCGCCGACTTCGAGCTCGACTTCACACCCACGCCGCGTTGGGCCCGCGCGCTCGAGTCGGCGCAGGAAGAGGCGCTCATCGCGGTCGCGCTCGACGAGGGCGAAGGCGGCGAGCGCGTGCTCTACGGCGTCGCGTCCGGCGCCACGCCGATCGACGCGGCGGCGCGCGCCACGCTCGACGCGCTCAATCGCCGGGTCAGCCGGATCTAGGACTTCTTGGTCTGACGGCGCGCGATCTTGCCGATCGCGGCGCCGGTCTCGCGTGCGATCGCGAGTCGCTCGTCGTTCCAGGTCACGACGCCTTTCGCGCCGTACCACCCGAGCTGGCCGACGGCCGAGAACCAGAACGCGGGCTTGCTGAGCCGACCCGTGCCCGCGGCGACGCGCTCGTAGCGCGAGATCAGCTCGACCCGAACGAGCTCGTCGACCGAGCGCCGGCCCGCGGGTGACTCGTGGTGCTCGAGCCGCGCGAACGGCGTGATGAGCAGCCGCCAGTGCTGGCGCACGCGGTACGAGAGCTCGACGTCCTCGCCGTTGCGGTCGCGGCCGAGCGCGGCGTTCGGACGCTCGCGCACGAACACCGCGCGGCGGTACGACATCGCGCATCCCGGCAACCAGTCGACCTCGATCGGCTCGGGTGGCGCGGTGTACACGCGCACGTTCCGACCCGACGGCAGCACGACGCCCTCGCGCCGCGTGTCGAGCCCGAGCCACTCGTCGACGCGCGTGAAGCGGTGCGGTGGCTGGTCGGTGACGAACCCGCCGACGCCGCCGACGGTGCCCTCGGTGTCGTCTTCGAACACCGCGACGATCGCCTCGAAGTAATCACGCTCGAGCACGGTGTCGTCGTCGACGAAGTGCACGATGTCCTCGACGGTCGCGTCGATGCCCGCGGCGCGCTGACGCGCCAGACCCGGGTCGGACCAGAGGTAGTCGAGCACCGAGCCGGGCGCCCAGGTCTGCGCGAGGTCGACGACCACGCGCGCGACGGCGTCGTCGTCGCTCGAGTCGACGACGAGCACGCGGGTCGGCACGCGGTGCTGCATGCGCACGCTCACGAGGCAGTTCCCGAGCTCCTCGGGACGGTTGCGGGTGCACAGCACCAGCACGTCGCTCGTCATCGGCAGAGCCTAGAAGCCGTCGGGCGCGCGTCGTGACACCTCGACCGGCGCAATCACCGACTTTCCGTAGCTATTCGGGCGTGAACGCGCCCTTGCCCATCTGGTCGCGCACGGTCACGACCGGCGGGTTGGTGAGCAGCCGCCGCTGCCAGTTCGCGCCGTCGACGACGAGCGTGTGGCCGGAGATGAAGCGCGCGTACGGCGATGCGAGGAACGTCGCGGCCCAACCGAGCTCCTGCCGCTGACCGACGCGCAGCGCGGGCTGGCAGACGTCCTTGTCGCTCGTGCGCGCGAGGTTCTCCTGGATGTCGCCGGTCATGTCCTCGTGCGGGAAGAGCCCGGGCACGAGCCCGTTCACCTGGATCCCGTACGGGCCCCACTCGACCGCGAGCGACTCGGTGAGGTTCTTCACCCCCGCCTTCGCCGCGGCCGAGTGCGCGAAGCCGGGCCCACCGGTCCACGCGTACGTTGCCCCGACGTTGATGATCGACGCGGGCGTGCCCGCCGCGAGATGACGGCGCGCGAACTCGCGCGCACAGAAGAACGTGCCGTTCAACGTGATGTCGACCACGGTACGCCAACCGTTCGGCGACAGGTCCTCGGACGGCACCGGGAAGTTCGCGGCCGCGTTGTTCACGAGCACCGCCGGCAGTCCGAAGCGCTCGGTCGCGGCGTCGAACGCGCCCGCGATCGATTCGGCGTCGCGGATGTCGCACGTCACCGCGAGCACATCGGCCCCGAGCGCGGTTATCGCCTCGCGCGCGGCATCGAGGTGGTCGGGCTTGCGGCTCATCACGACGATCGCGGCACCGAGCCGGGCGAACTCCGACGCGATCGCCTTGCCGAGGCCGGTACCGCCGCCGGTGACGACGACGGCAGTGCCCGCGAACGTGTCCGACGCGAGCGCGGTCGTGCCGACGGGCGGCGGTGCGGGCAGTCCGATGAGCTCGGCCATCGTCAGCTCCCCGTGTAACGCGGCGGTCGCTGCTCCGTGCGCGAGGCGCGCAGCTCGGCGAAGTCGTCGCTCTTGTTGATCGTCGTCTGATAGGTCATCTCGTCGGTCATCGACGCGCGCAGCTGCGGCAGCGAGAGATGCCGGATCACCTCGCGCGCCAGCTTCACGGTCACCTTCGGCGACTTCGCGATCTGCAGCGCGGCGTCGTGCACGACGGTGTCGAGGTCGTCGACCGGCACGACACGGCTCACGACGCCGTGCCGCAACGCCTCGTCGACGGGCATCACGCGGCCGGTGAGCACGAGGTCGCTCACGAGACCGGGACCGCACATCTCGTAGAGCACGCCGACGCCACCGGTGTCGGGGATCACGCCGTAGGTCAGCTCGGGGAGTCGGAAGCGCGTGCCCTCCGCCGCGATGCGCACGTCGCAGAGCAACGCGCGCTGGAACGAACCGCCCATCACCCAGCCCTTGCACGCGACGATCACCGGCGCGTCGATCTCCCACAGCTGCTGGATACCGCGATGGCCGCGGCGCATGAGCTCGTGGTGCGACAGCGGTGTCTTCTGCACGCCGATCGAACCGACGTCGCGACCCGACGAGAACGACGTGCCCTCACCGCGCCACACGATCACGCGCACGTCGGGCATCTCGCGCAGCCGGGCAAGGATGTCGAACAGCTCCGCGTCCATGTCGTCGTCGAACGCGTTGTGCTTCTCGGGATTGTCGTTCGTGATCGTGGCGATCGCGCCGCTGTCCAACGACTCGATATCGAGCTGCACGCGTCCCGTCATCTCGGTTGCCTCCCCGTCGAGGACGTGACCGTATCCTGGCCGGATGAGCGGCGGCATCGACCTCGACATCGACCTCACGAGCGGCGAGTTCTGGGGCCGCAACCCGCACGAGGAGCTCGCGTGGCTGCGCGCCCACTCCCCCGTCCACTGGGACGAGCGCGGCGGCGTGTGGGGCATCACGCGCTTCGACCACGTGAAGGAGGTCGAGGGCGACGCGGCCACGTTCTCCAACGCGCAGGGGATCCGCCCGGACACCGGCCCGACCCCGATGCTCATCGACCTCGACGATCCGGAGCACCGGCGCCGCCGGCAGCTCGTGAACGAGGGCTTCACGCCGAAGCGCGTGCGCGCGCTCGAGCCGAAGGTGCGCGCGATCGTCGACCGCCTCATCGATCAGGTCTGCGAGGCCGGCGAGTGCGACTTCGTGTGGGACATCGCGGCGTGGCTGCCGCTGGTGATGATCGGCGACGCGCTCGGCGTCGACCCCGTGGATCACCCGACGCTCATGACGTGGTCCGACGATCTGCTGCGCGGTCAGGGTCAGAGCGACGAGGCGCTCGTGGGCAAGATGCTCGCGGCGTTCGAGGGTTATTCCGCGTACGCGGCGCGCGTCATCGAGGACCGCCGCGGCTGCCCGCGCGACGATCTCATGAGCGCGCTCGTGCACGCGGAGGTCGACGGCGAGCGGCTCGACGACGGCGCACTGCTCTTCGACTCGCTGCTCATCCTCATCGGCGGCGACGAGACGACGCGCCACGTGATCAGCGGCGGCGCGTTCCAGGTCTTGCAGGAGCGTTCGCACTGGGAGCGCCTCCTCGCCGACCGCGCGCTCGTGGTGCCCGCGGTCGAGGAGATGCTGCGCTGGGTCAGCCCGATCAAGAACATGGCGCGCACCGCGACGCGCGACGTCGACTTCCACGGCGCGCAGATCCACGCGGGCGACAAGCTGGTGCTGCTGTACCCGTCGGCGAACCGCGACGAGGACCACTTCGTCGACCCGTTCCGGTTCGACATCACGCGCAACCCGAACGACCACGTGGCGTTCGGCTTCGGTCCCCACTTCTGCCTCGGCAGCTCACTGGCTCGTATCGAGCTGCGCGTGATGTTCGAACAACTGCTGGAACGACTTCCCGATCTGCACCTCGTCGACGACACGGAGCCCGCGCACCGACCCGCCAACTTCGTGAGCGGCTACGAATCGATGCGGGTCGCGTTCACGCCGGCCGCGCGCTCGGGCGCCTGAAGCGGGCACCGGAGCGCGCGAGCGGAGTGAACAGCAATCGTTACGGCGCGGCCGGCTGCTTCGCGCCGTAGGCGACGTTGAACGCGTTGCCCGCGGCGTTGGGCTTCGATGGCGTCGACAACTGCTTGCCGTTCTGCACCATCGCGATCGCCATGCCGGGGAACGCGAGGTGCGGGTTCACCGGCGCCGAGAAGTTCCCGCCGATCTTGATCTTCGAGAACTTCGTGAGCGAGTAGTGCGCGAGCGGCAGGACGCCACCCGATCCGGTCGGAGCTTCCTGGATCCACTCGGCCGACTGGCCGGGACCTGTGTACGTCTTGTTGATCGAGAACGACTTCCCGGTCGTGACGTCCTTCAGCGCGATGACCCACTTGTTCCCGGCGGTGTTCTTCACCGAGCCGGTCATCGTGTCACCGGGATGGATCGTGAGCGACGGGATGATCGTCTCGGCCGCGGGCAGGATCTCCCACCACGCGCGGTAGACGAAATGCCCGCTGATGTAGTCCTGCTCGGTCCCGGTCTGGATGAGGTTGTTGTTGTTCGCGCCGTCGATGCCGACCCAGCTGGACGAGTAGCCCTGCTTCGCCTGCACCTTCGGAACCTTCCACGTCGCGCTCGCGTACGTGAGCTTGATCCCGTTCGCGACTCCCGCGTAGCCGGACCAGTTGCCCGACGTGCTTCCGGGCCACCCGGCAACGCGACCAACGCGATGGTTCGGTGCCTGCACCGCGGGGGCAGCCGATGCCGCCGATGCCGCGACCGGAAGCGACATCGAGATGAGCGCGCACGCGCTGACGGCTACCGAACCCACCGACATCCGTATCTTCATCCGTCATCTCCTCGGTTTCGGTTTCCCCACCCACGCGCGCCGTACCGTATCCGGCGCTTCGCTCGGCGTCAGGGTTCCGCGCGCGACATCGTCCACATCGGTGGACACCCGCGCGCCTGGATCTGCTCGACGAGCTCGAACCCGTGGCGCCGGTAATACGGCACGTTCATTTCCTTCTGCGTCTCGAGGTATGCGGGAATTCCCTGCTCGTGTGCGCGCGCGAGCACGGGCGCGAGCAACGCGCTGCCGACACCGCGACGCTGGAACGACGGGTCGGTGCCGAGCAGGCTGAGGTACCAGTGCGGCTCGGCGACCTCGTGGTGCTTGCGGTCGAGCAGCGCTTGAAGTCGCAGCGCGGCGGGAAGCCGGCGACCGAGCCGGTGCACCGACGGCATCTCGCGCGCGTACGCCGCGACCTCGCGGCGCGTGCCGCGCGGGAACGCGCCCGGCGGCAGCCACACCGCGACACCCGCAATCGCACGATCAGCGCGCGCGACCCATACCTCACCGAACGGACGCGCGTCCGCGAGCAGCGAGCCCATGAACGTGACGAGCGCGCGCGACTGGCTGCGCAGGTTCGGGACGAGGAAGTTGAAGAGCGGGTCGTCGTGGAACGCTCGCGCGAGCGCGAGCACCGCCGCGTCGCGCTCGTCGCCGCGCATGTGATCGATGTCGATGTCGGGCATTGCCCGCACACTAAGCAGCGCGCACCAGGTGGCGTGAGTCGTTGCCGGGGCCCGAAAACCGTGGCCTCGATTCACACGTACCGGATGTCACACTCGGTCAGGTCGCGCGCTTGGTCGCGTACCAGGGATGCACGCCGGTGCTCTCCTGGTAGTAGACGCCGGGCGCGCCCACGGAGCTGATCGCGGTCGGCGACTGCGTACCGAGCAGCACGATGCCCGCGTCCTCGCCGTACGTGATGCCCAGGACGATCTGCTTGCCGAGCTTCGCCCACACGCCGAGATCCTGGAGGTTCGTCAAGCCGAAGATCCCGGACGTCGGGGTGCCCTGGTAGTGCACCGTCGTCAACGTGTCGTCGACCGTGCCGTCGAACACCGCGTCGTAGTACACGCCCTTCGGCGCCGCGGCGCGCGCGATCGCGTTCGCACTCGCGGCCGAGGATGCGCTCGGGGCGACGCTTTCGACGCGCGTCGCGCTCCACGGCTGCTCGGTCTCGCCCGGTGCGCCGAGCTCGCCGGGCGCGAGGCCGGTCGCCGAGAGCTTCGCGATCAATACCGAACCCTCGTGACCGACGCTCGACGCCGACACGAGGAACGCGACCGTCTTGCCCTGCGCGACCCAGGTGCCGAAGTCACCGAAGTCGGTGAACTCGAACGTTCCCGACGTCGTCGAGCCGGTCGCGTTGGTGACGACGAGCGTGCTGCCCGTCGAGTCCGGGAAGCTCGCGGTGTAGGTGCCCGCGGCGTACCGCACCTTCGCGCCGCCGGCGCCGGCGTCGACGAGCGCTCCCGTGGTGCCGATGATCATCGCGAGCGCGACCACGCTCGCGCTTCGGAACATGCTCCGCATGCGCGTACCCTCCGTCCGTGGGGGTTGTTGGCTGGTGCGCCCACCGTAGGGCGCGACGGATCGCCGCGCCGGAACCCGGCCGCGATTTCCGGCACGTGTCGCGCCCGCGCGACATCGCGCCGGGCGTCGGTCCTGATCAGCGCACTCTGCGACCGACGCGTCGCGCGAGGCACACTGCACGCCGACATGCGCACCGTCTCGTACGCCCGCCGGTTGACCGACCTCGCCGAGGCCGAGCCCGAACACCCCGCGGTGACGTGCGGCACCGAGCGCGTGACGCGCCGCGAGCTGGAGGCTCGCGCGGACGCGCTCGCACGCGACCTCGCCGACGGCGGGGTCGAAGTCGGCTCGATGGTGAGCATCGCATTGCCGAACTCGGTCGACTGGTTCGTCGCGACGGTCGCGGCGTGGAAGCTCGGCGCGATCCCGCAGCCGTTGAGCAGCCGGCTCCCTCGTCGCGAGCTGGAGGCGATCGTCGAGCTCGCGGACGCGGCCGTGGTGATCGGCGCGGAGCCGGGCTCGCTCGGCGCGCGGTGGTGCCTGCCGCTTGGCTACCAACCGACGGAACGCGTCGAGCGCGCGCCGTTGCCCGACGCGGTGAGCCCCGCGTGGAAGGCACCGACGTCCGGAGGATCGACCGGCCGTCCGAAGCTCATCGTCGCGGGTGATCCCGGACTCGTGGACCTCGACGCGGGACCGCTGCTCGCGTTCCGCGAGGACGACTGCCTCGTGATGCCGGGCCCGCTGTACCACAACGGTCCGATCGTGTGGTCGTGCCACGCGTTGATCTGGGGCGGCGAGGTGATCGTGCTCCCGCGCTTCGACGCCGAGAGCACGCTCGCCGCGATCACGACACATCGCGCGCAGGTCGTCTACCTCGTACCCACGATGATGAAGCGCATCTGGGCGCTGCCCGACGACGTGCGCGACGCGTACGACGTCTCGTCGCTGCGCGTCGTGTGGCACCTCGCGGAGCCCTGCCCGGCGTGGCTGAAGGACGCGTGGATCGAGTGGCTCGGTGCCGAGAAGATCTTCGAGCTCTACGGCGGCACCGAGGGCCAGCTCGCGACGATCATCACGGGGAAGGAATGGCTCGCGCACCGCGGCTCGGTGGGCAAGCCGACCGGCGGCGCGATCGCGATCTGCGACGCCGACGGCAACGAGCTTCCGAGGAACGAGCTCGGTGAGGTGTGGATGCAATCGGCGCGGACCACGCCGTCGTACCGCTACGTGGGCGCGACCGCGCGCACGCGCGAGGGAGGGTGGGAGTCGCTCGGCGACAACGGCTGGCTCGACGACGACGGCTACCTGTATCTCGGTGACCGCGTCGCCGACATGATCCTCACGGGCGGCGCGAACGTGTATCCGGCCGAGGTCGAGGCGGCATTGCTCGAGCACCCCGCGGTCCGTTCCTGCGCGGTGATCGGTCTGCCCGACGACGACAAGGGCAACCGCATCCACGCGATCGTCGAGGCGGATACGGATGTGTTCGACGAAGCGGATGTCCGCATGTTCCTCGCGGAACGCCTGGTGACCTACAAGCTGCCGCGTACGTTCGAGCTCGTCGACGCGCCGTTGCGCGACGACGCCGGGAAGGTGCGGCGCAGCCAGCTCCGCGCCGACCGGCTCGCGTAGCGACTCACGCGTCGGCGCCGGGCTCGAGCAGCTGCACGTCGATCTCGACCTTGATCACGTCGCCGAGTGCAACCGCGCTGACGCCGGGCGGCAGTGCGACGTCGATGCCGAAGTCCTTGCGACGGATCTGCGTGGTCGCTTCGAAACCGGCGTGACGCGGTCCGCCCGGAAAGTCACCGACACCACCGAGCTCCAACGCGAGCGTGACCGGCTTCGTGATCTCTCCGATCGTGAGATCGCCCTGCAGCTCGTAGCCGTCGCCGGCTTCCGTGATGTGAGTGGAACGGAACTCGATCGTGGGCCGCCGCGCGACGTCGACGATGTCGGCGCTCAACACGTGCGCGTCCCGGTCGGCGACGCCGGTGTCGATCGACGCGACGTCGATGGTCGCGGTCACCGACGTCTGCTCGAGCGTGGCGCCGACGACGACGTCGACGGCGAACGCGTTGAAGCGGCCGCGGACCTTCGACACGCCGAGGTGGCGGACGCTGAAGCCGACGGACGAGTGGGCGGGGTCCACGGCCCAACGGCCGGGGACGAGGGGCAGGGTCTTGGCGGGGCCAGTGGTCATGCGACGATCGTCACCCCGCCGGCGCCGCGGAGGAAGGCCGGTTCGATCCGGGGAGTGCGGGGACCAGGATGGGCCCGGCGCGGTGCGTCACACTGGTGCGGTGAGCGGACCGACCGATCTCGGCGCCTTCCTGCGGGCCCGCCGCGAGGCGCTGCGGCCCACCGATGTCGGCCTCGTCGATCACGGCCGGCGGCGCACGCCTGGGTTGCGCCGGGAAGAGGTCGCGGCGCTCGCGGGCGTCAGCATCGACTACCTCACGCGGCTCGAACAGGGTCGCGACGTCAACCCGTCGACGTCGGTGATCGCGGCGCTCGCGGCCGCCCTCCAGCTCGACGACAAAGAGCGCACGCATCTCGCACGGCTCGCCGCAATCACGAACTCGCGTGAGCTGTGCCCCGAAGCGACACCGCTCGCGACCAACGTCGGCGCCGGTGTGCGTCATCTGCTCGACAGCCTCGACGCGCCCGCCTTCGTCGTCGGCCCGATCGGCGACGTGATCGCCTGGAACGACCAGTGGGCGCGCGTCGTCGGTGGCTTCGGCCTGCTCGACGACGTTCCGCCGAATCTCGCCCGCTTCGCGTTCACGCATCCGCGAGCGCGTTCGGTGTACCGCGATTGGGAGGCCGCCGCCGCGGAGCAGGTCGCACGGCTGCGCGCCGCCGAGCCGCGGTGGGGCGACGACGCCGCGTTCCGCGTGCTGCTCGACGACCTGCTCACGCTCGACGAGTTCCGCGCGCGTTGGTCGACGCACCCGGTCGGCGAGAAGCAGCGGGGCACGAAGCGGCTCGAGCATCCGGAGGCCGGGGCGCTCGCGATCGCGTACGAGGTCCTGCTCCTCGCCGACGACGACCAGCGTCTCGTCACGTGGCGCGCCGCCGACGACATCACTGCGCCGCGCCTCGCCGCACTCGTCGACGAACACCGGCCCCAGACCCCGGCGCGCCTGTCGGTCGTCGTCAACCGCTGACGCGCCTGCGATCGGTCGCGCCTCGACCCGCTCGAGCAGCGTCGCCGCCGCACGCGACGACTCGGTCACAGGGCGTGCCACCACCCGCCCGACGGCCGTGACGCCACGATTGTGTGACCGAGGCCGCGCGCGCTCCAATCCATCTCGTGACGGCCGCGTAGTTCCAACTTCGTGCCGCGGGCCGCGCCCGCTGGCCGACCTGGATGGCGATTGGCGTGCTCGTCGGCTTCGCCGCGGGCGTCGTGATGACGGCCGTTGCCGGCGCGCGCCGGACCGATTCGTCGCTGCATCGGGTCGTCGTCGACACACGGGCCGCCGACGTCCTCGCCAATCCCGACAACGGCACCTTCGCCGCATCGAGATACCGGCAGCTCGCGCGGCTGCCGGAAGTCGCACGGTCCAGCATCGAGGTCGGCGCGCCAATGGTGCCGGTCGACGCGAGCGGTCGTCCCGACTTCGGCTTCGTCGAGTCGGCGCGCGGCACCGCCATCATCGCCAGCCCTGACGGCGCGGAGCTGCGCACCATCGACCGGGCCGCGGTGGCCGCCGGACGGATGCCGGCGCCCGACGACACCAACGCGCTCGTCATCAACGAGACCGCCGAGAAGGTCGACCATCTCCACGTCGGAGCCGGCTCGCCGTCGGCTTCTTCGACGCGACCGCGGTGACGGATCCGAATGGCGGTGCGCCCAAATTGCAGGACCGGACGACCCTGATGGTCGCGGCCGTCGTTCGTCCCCTCGACGACGCGACGCGCGCGCCCGACGACCCGCGCCGGTCGCCGTTCCTCTACCTCTGGCGCACTCTGGCGCGCCGCATCGCGCCGCTCGGATCGTTCTACTCGGGCATGAGCGTGCAGCTGCACGACGACGCGCAGCTCACGCGGTTCGAGCGCGACGCGCGCCGCGTCGCAGGCGGGAACGTCCTCGACTTCGAGGAGCTGAGCGGCACGCTGCAGCGCGCGCGACGCGCACTGCGCCCCTACGTCGTCGCGCTCTGGGTCTTCGCGGGGCTCGCGTTGCTCGCCGGCGCAGCCGTCGTTGCGCAGATCGCGACGCGTCAGCAGCGGCTCGAGGCATCGGGACGTCCGATCCTGCGCGCGCTTGGTGCGACGCGCGCCGATCTCGCGCGCGTCGGTCTGTTGCGCGGCGCGTGCATCGGCGTGGTCGCGAGCATCGTCGCAACGGTGACGGCGGTCGCCGGTTCGCTCCTCATGCCGATCGGTCCGATGCGCGCGCTCGAGCCGCATCAGGGGATCGACGTCGACGTCACCGTGGTCGCCGGGTCGGTGCTCGCGATCCTCGTGTTGGTCGCGCGGCAGAACGCGATCGGCGGCGGGTCGTGCCCCGCGCCGGCGCGCAGCGCGACCGGTTCGGCGGGCGGAGAACGTGACCCGCTCCACGAGCTCGCCATCGGTCGCTGCAGGGCTGCGGTTCGTGTTCGACGCCGGGCGCGGCGACTCGGCGGTCCCGGTCCGGTCGACCACGTTCGGAGTCGGGCTCGCGGTCGCGGCGCTGATCGCGACGCTCGTCTTCGCGATCCCGGCCGGGGTCTTCGCGGGGCGACTGCTCTGGTCGTTGACCGCGCACTGGCTCGGCATCGCCGTGTACAACGTCGTCCCGGTCGGCACGATCGTCGCGGTGGCCGCGGCCGCACTCGTCGCCGGCAACGCCGCCGCACTGGTTCCGGCCGCGGCCGCGGCGCGAATCAGCGCGGCCGAGAGCCTGCGCCGCGAGTGACGAGCTCGTCCTCGTCCGCGCTCACGTCCAGAGATCGTTGAACGGGCTCTCGGCCATCCGCGCGATCAGATCGGCCGGATCGCGGAAGACCGCGACCGCGCCACTCGCTTCGAGCTCCATCCGACTGAAGCCGCCGGTTTCCACGCCGACGCACGGCAGGTGCGCGCGCTTCGCCGCCTCGACGTCCCACACCGAGTCACCCAACACGACGACGCGCCCGGGATCCGCGTGCGACTTCTCGAGCGCGGTGTCGAAGATGTCCGGGTGCGGCTTCGCCTGATCGGCATCGCCGGCCGTGACCACGACGTCGATCGCGTCGTCGGCGCCGATCTTGGCCCGCAGGACATCGAGGAGGTCCTCGGGCGACGACGTCGCGAGCACGACCGTCACACCGTGCGCATGAAAGGCGCGGAGCAGCTCTGCCGCGCCCTCGAACGGAAGGACCTCGGGCAGCAATTGGTCGAAGTGCTCGCGCCACGACGCGCGGATCGCGTCGTCGTCGCGTCCGATCAACGATTCGAGCAGCTCGGAACCGCCCATGCCGACGAGTCGATGAATCGCCGCGAGCCGCGCGTTCTCGCCGTGATCGCGCAGTGCGCGGGACCACGCGATCGCGTGATGGAAGTTGCTGTCGACCAGTGTGCCGTCGACGTCGACGAAGACCGCGGCGTCCTGCATCCGCCCCTGCTACCCGCGCGCGGGTGGGCGTAACCCGGCGACGGGGGCCGCCCCGCATCTCACATGAAGTTGCGGGTGTGGAGTGACGCGAGCCGCTCGGCTTCGTCGGGCAGGAAGCCGAGTCGCGCGAGGCGGCGCCGGCGACCCTCGCGCATCGCGGCCTCGAGCTCGTGGACGCGATCCCAGCCGACGCGCACGGCCGCGGGCGTGAACGCGCCGGCCGCGAGCAGCACGAGCGCATCGTGCACGTCGGCATTGAGCCCGGTGCTCTGACGGAGCGCGTCGTGGCGCCGCTGGATCGCGGTCGACAGCGCGCCGCGAACCATCGGGTCGGTCGCGACGCGGTGCTCGAGATGTGCCTGCGCGAACGCGACGTGGCGGGCTTCGTCCTGCCGGGTGAGCTGCGCGACCCTGCGGGTCACCGGATCGGGAGCATGGCGCTCGAGGAACGACAGCAGGTCGAGGAACGTGCCTTCGCCGAGCACGCTCAAGAGGAACGACGCGAGCGTGAAGTCGGGCTCGTCGACGAGCGTCTGCAACGAAGCCCGACCACCGACGCTCGACGTCCCCAACGTCGTCCGGTGCAGGAGCGCGCGTCGCGTGAACACCTCGACGTGACGGGCCTCGTCGGCGATCTGCGTCGCGAGGAACGCGACCACTTCGCGGAACTGCGGATGGATCCGCGCGAGGTGTCGCGCCGGCACCACCAAGGCGGCCTGCTCGTTCTCGATCAGGTAGGTCATCACCTGCACGACCGCGTCCTCGACCTCGGGCGGCAGATCGTCGTCGCTGCGCCAGTCGATGGCGGTGTTCGGATCCCACTGGCCGGCCAGCGCCTGCGCGTAGAGCTTCGCCGCGATGTCGGCCCACACGACGTCGCGCTCGACGAGGTCGGCGCTCGTCAGCGCGGGCCCGCCGCCTTCGACGAGCGCGCCGCGCGCCGCAAGGCCCCACGTCGGATCGGCGCGGTCGGCGGGACGATCAACGGTGCCGGCGCGAACCGCGCTGCGCCAGCGCTGCGCGCCGGTCGTGCCCTTCGTGAGGATGTCGCCGTCGACCGCGTGACCTTGACTGCGCGCCCAACTGCGGAGGTGCAGCGCGAGGTCGCGGTGCGAACCGACGACGCGCACACGATCACCCGGCGCGAGCGGGTGCAGCGCGCGATCGATCAGCAGATGCGCGCCGCCCTCGAAACCGAGGTCGTCAAGGTCGATAGTCGCGGGCGGTGATGCGTCCATCGTCGTCGTAGAACCGGGCGCGGTCGACCGCGCGTTCGAGCGGTTGATACAGATCCAATCGTCCGGGAAGCCAGCGGGTGAGACCCTCGAGGTCGAGCAACGGGCGCACGCGGTCGTCGCCGTAGTCCATGCCGAGCAACAACTCACAGAAGCGCGCCATGTCGGCGCGGTCGGCGACGTCGTCGTTGACCGTCATGTTGCAGTGATCGAACGGCTCGGTCTCGGCCACGACGCGGATCGCGTCCGCCGAGAGCGTGCCTTCGCGCGCGAACACCAAGTGGTTCGCGGCGAGGATGCACGCGGCGTCGACCTCGCCGGCGACCAGCGCACGCGCCGCGTCGCGCTCGCCACCAACGTGGTCACCGTGCAATCCCACGCCCACATCGAAGCGGCGCACCATGAAGTCCGTGTCGGGCTCGAGGCCGTCGCCGCGCAAACGGTCGAGCGGCAGCAGCGTCGCCTGCGGGGAGTCGACCGCGCCCGTTGCCACGACCTTGCCCCGGAGATCATTGGTGGTCTCGATCCCGCTCCCGGCGCGCGCGATCACGATCGAAGTGAGGTCACGATCGGTGTCGCGCATGATCGGCGCGGAGACCCGGCAACCCGCGGCCACGGCGGCGCGCCGCGCGCGCACCCACGCGAGCGGCGAGTTCCACGCCACGTCGATGCGCCCGGCGATGAGGTCGTCGACCTGACGCTCGTAGTTCGAGTAGAGGACGAAGTCGAACGGCAGATCCTGCTCCGCGAACCACGCGCGGAAGCCGTCCCAGATCGTCACCACCTTCGGGTCGTAGGCCACGGCGCCGAGCAGCAGCGCACGGTCACCGGCGCTCATGCGTCGAGCAGCGGCAGGCCGCTGACCGCGCGCCCGACGAAGTCGAGCAACGCGTCGGTGGTCGGTGCCATCACCCGCGCGGCGCGCGAGTCGCGGAAGCGGCGCTCGATGCCGAGCTCCTTGCGGAACGCCGCGCCGCCGCACACCTTCATCGCGAGGTCGGTCACGTCGATCGCGGCCTCCGCCGCGAGCGCCTTGCTCTCGAGCACGCGCAGCACCGCATCCTCGCGACCCGCGGCGAGCGCACCGAGCGTGTCGGCGAGGAACGCCCTCGTCGCGTCGGTCGCGAGCCGCATGCGAGCGAAGTCGGCGCGCACGATCGGCTGCTCGATCAGCGTCACACCGAGATGCTCGAGGCGCGTCGACGACAAGTGCGATCCGGTCTCGCTCGTGACCGCCTCCATGAGTCCGAGCGAGAACGCGGCGCTCAGCACGAGGAACCACGGCAGCGCGGTCGCGAGCGCGATGTCGAGGCCGGCGCCGTCGTCGCCGAGCTGCGCGTCACGATCGATCGCGGCACCGGTGGCGGTGACGGGCACCGAGCCGTTGCCGCGGAGGCCCAGACCGTCGAACTCGCTTCCACACTCCAAACCCGGCGTGGCGGACGGCACGAGCCACAGCGTCATGCCCGCGTCGCCCGCAACCGCGCGACTCGACCACACGTAGCTCGTCGCGGCGCGCGCGCTCGTGACCCAGCTCTTGCGCGCATCGAGTCGTGCTCGGTCGCCGGCGATCGTCGCGGTGCCCGCGGGTGCCCAGAAGTGGCTGCGTGAACCGAACTCCGAGAACGCCAGCGTGGTCAGATGCGAACCCGCACCGATCGCCGAACGAACCTCGGCCGGACCGTGCGCCTCGATCACCGCGGTCGCGGCGTAGTGCATCAGGACGATCATCGCGGTCGAGCCGCAGGCGGTCGCGAGGCGCTCGATCACGAGCGCGGCATCGGCCATCGACCCCCCGCCGCCGCCCTGATCGCTCGCGACGGTGAGCCCGAGCACTCCGGCCGCGGTCAGCGCGGCCAGACCTTCCGTCGGCCACTCGCCGTTCGCGTCGATCGTGCGCGCGTGCGGGAGGACAACATCGGAGACGACGCGCTCGAACGCGTCGACATCGAACGTCATGGGGACTCCTTCGAGTGCGTGAAGTCAGCGAGCCCCCGTCACGCACGTCTCGACGCGACCGCGGAGCCCGGATCGGCTGCATCCGACCGGATGCACACACCAAGCGGCTCAGCGGCGGCGCGGCACGGCGTCCCCCTCTCGCGAGTCGGTGACCATCCGGCGCGTGTCTACTACGACGTCCGCCCGATCGCGCGAGCAGCCGCGACGAGTCCTTGGCATCGACGAGGATCATGTGCCGCGGCGGTCATCGCGCCGGCAGGCGACGCGAATCGCGCGCCGACCCGAGGCCGACGCGCGATCCGGTCGTTCGAAAGGTGTTCGCTCAGCGGTCCTCGACCGGCCGGCGCCGGATCGCGATCATCGCCGCACCGACGACCAACAGCCCGAAGCCGACGGCCACCGGCGTTCCGGTGTCGGAACCCGTGCAGGCGAGCTCGCCCGGGCCGCACTCGGCCGCCTCGACACCGGTAGGTGTCGTCGTCGACGGCACGACCGACGTCGACACGCCCTCGACGGACTGCGGCACGGTCGACGTGGGCGACGTCACCGTCGTCGGCGGTGTGGTGGAGGTCGTCGTGGAGCACGCGGTCGGCAGTCCGACGGTCGCGGTCTCGGTCCTCGTGAACTCGTCGGGCCACGTCGCGACGACCGTGATCGTGATGTCGCCGGTGACCGCGCCGGGGACCACCGTCGTGGCCGACGTGGTGCCACCGCCCGGTACCGGGTTCGTCACCACCGACACGTCGTACGCAGTACCTGCCGCCTCCGCGGTCGCGCTGACGTTCATGTCCTTGCGCGGGAGATCATTCGTGATACTCCACGTCACCAGGTGCGATCCGTCGGAGCAGGACGCGCTCCCCGTGACCGCGAACGTGTGCGCGCCGGCCGGTATCGCGATGGCCAGCGACACGGCAACGATCGCGAGGCCAGTCAAAGTCTTCACAGTTCTCATGCGTCAGTCCTCCCGCGCTGGAGGCGGCCAGCGCCTACGCCCGACGGGCACGCTATCGAGAACTGCGCCAAAGATGCGGATTTCGGTCCGGAGCGCCCCGGCGCCGGCGCGTTCTCCCTCGTCGCCGAGGACGCAAGCCGGCTCGGCTCGCGCTCCTGACGTGCGCCGGGACACGAATTCTCGACCGTTTCGGAACCGATCGGTCGGCGCGCGGACTCCGGCTACAGGTGCTCGCGGAACCAGTCGACGGTGAGCCGCCAGGCCTCGGCCCGCGCCGCGGTGTTCGCGGCGGGCGTTCCGCCCATCTCGAAGGTGACGCCGGGCCCCGGCCCGGTCGTGGTCTTCATCGGCGCACCCGGCGGTCCCGCGATGAGGTGACCGGCGTCGAGGATCCGGTGCTCGTACGGGAACCGATGCCCGGCCGCCGCGAGGCGGTCGGCGGCGACCTGGCTGTAGGGCGTGCTCGGCCAGCCGCCGTCGTCGGCCGCGGAGACGAGCAGCACGGCGCCGCGGGTGTTCTCCACGCGGATGCTCACCCGTTCGAGCTCGAGGGGATCGCTCGGCGGTGGCGCGAACGCGAGCGCGAGCCGCACGGGCCGGCGCGCCGCGACGCCGGCGCGCAGCTCCTCGGGGAAGACATGGTCGAGGAACGGGAGGGGCGAGCCACCGATCGTCCACGACGGCGGAGCGTGGGTGAGGATGTCGAGCAGCGCGCCCCGACCGAAGTCGATGCCGGGCGTCAGCACGCCGCTGCCCACGACGCTGACGACCGCGCCGATGTGTTCGTCGTGTGCGGCGACGAGCAGCGCGAGCTCACCACCGCGTGAACCGCCCGTGACGCCGAGCCGGTCGGGATCACGCGAGCGTGCGCCCAACCAGCCGAGCGCGTGCGTGACGTATTCGAGCGGGATCTCGACGAGGCCGCGCGGCAGGCCGGGCATTCCGAAATAGCCCAACGCGAGCACGGTGAAACCTTCGGCCGCGAGCGCTTCGGCGTCGCGCGCGTGCAGACCACCTTCAGAACCACCGAGGAGCAGGACGCCCGGAGTCGGATCGGAACCCGTCGGAGTCGCGAGCACACCGACGATTCCGTCGTCGCGGATCTCCGTCGTCTCGACCGCCATCGGCATCGCGTCAGATGATCACACGGGAGTGGTCGGTACGCACCTACAGGATCGGGAAGTCGAAGTAGGTGTCGGGATACGGCTCGTCGCTCAGCGCGTAGTGCCACCACTCGCACTCGTACCGTTCGAAGCCGCTGCGTTCCATGACCGAACACAAGGTCTGACGATTTCGCGCTTCGTTGCCCAACACTCCGTCCGCGCCGTGACGCGAGCGCGCGTCCATCAGGTCGTGGCCTCCGCCCATGGGCACGAGGTCGCCGGTGTCGAGTCGGTAGAGCGTGAGGTCGACCGCGCTTCCCCGGCTGTGGCCCGACTTCGTCGCGACGTATCCGCTCGCGAACATCTCGACCCGCCCGATGTTCGGATAGAAACGCGACTTCGTGCGGCCGTCCTCCGGCTGTCCCGACCACTCCAAGAACCGGTTCACCGCGCGTTGCGGGCGATACCCGTCCCAGAGCAACAAGCCGAAGCCGATCGCAGCGGCCCGCGTCTTCGCCTCGAGCAACGCGCTCGCGAGGGCGAGCGAACCCACGACCCGGTTCACTTCGTATCCGTCGACCGGCGTTCCGGTGAAGTTGTCCCAGGTCGCGTACTTGGCGTCCCACCGGACGCCGCGCAGCACTTCGTCGAGGAAGACGAATCCGGCGTCCACGTCACCGCGCCATCGCCATCGCCATCGCGATGCCGCGGTCGACGACCTCGGAGAGCTCGATGCCGGCGGCGGCCATCATGCGCGGATAGCGGCTGTAGGCCGTGAACCCGGGCATCGTGTTCACCTCGTTGAGCACGATGCGGCCGTCGGCTTGCAGGAACATGTCGACGCGCGCCAGGCCTTCGCAGCCGAGCGCGGCATAGATGCGCTTCGCCGCGCGCCGGATCTGGTCGCGTTGCGGTTCGGGTAGTGCCGCGGGAACGGTCATGACCGCGTTCTCGGAGCCCTGCTCCGGCTCGGTCTCCTGATGGATGCGAAAGAAGCCGTGGCGGAGCTCGATCTGATCGACTTCTCCGACGATCAGGTGCGCGCCGCTCCCGAGCACGGCACAGCCGACTTCGGTGCCGGAAACGGCCTGCTCGATCAGAACCTTGCAGTCGTACTGCCGCGCCGCAGCGAGCGCGGCGCCCAGCGCTTCCGCGCCCTCGACCTTGGTCACGCCGAACGACGAGCCCGAACGCGCGGGCTTGACGAACACGGGGTACGCGAGGTCGTGGGGTACGTGCGTCTCGCCCGCGTCGACGATCGTGAACTCGGGAGTGTCGATCCCCGCGCGGCTCGCGACCACGTACGCGAGCGACTTGTCCATGCAGGTCGCCGAGCTCTGGACTCCGCATCCGACGTACGGAATGCCGGACAGCTCGAGCAGGCCCTGGACGGCACCGTCCTCACCGGACTTCCCGTGCAGGACCGGAAACACCGCGTCGATGCGAACCGCGCGCCAGCCATCACGCGCGCCGACGAGCAACCCGTGCGTCTCCCGGTCGGGCGAGATCACCGCGGGCCGGCAATCCCCGGCTTCCCAGTCGACGGACGGCCGGGCGCACGTCTTCCACACGCCGCACTTCGTGATGCCGATGTAGAGCGGCTCGTATCTCCGTGTGTCGATGTTCGCCGCGATCTCGGTTGCAGACTTCACGGAGACGTCATGCTCCTCCGAGCAGCCCCCGAACAAGATCGCGACCTTGAGTCGATGCATGGGCTTGGTTCCTTTCGAAGCGCAGGCAGTTCACGAGCGTCTGTTCCACCGTGTCGCGCAACATCCGCGCGGTGTAGTACGCGGTGTGCGGAGTGACGATCACGTTGGGCAGCTGTTGCAGCCGCAGCAGGAACGGATGGTCGACCGGACTCGTCGTGCGATCGCGGTAGAAGACCCCGTCTTCCCCTTCGAGCACATCGAGTGCCGCACCACCGAGCCTTGCGGTCTCGAGCGCGACGAGCAGCGCGGCGGTATCCACGAGCGCGCCACGACCGGTGTTGACGAGAGATGCGCCCGGCTTCATCGCTTCGAATTGTGCGCGTCCGATGATGTGATGCGTGTCGCGATCGAGCGGCAGATGCAGCGTGACGACGTCGCTCTCGCGGAGCAGCTCGTCGAGGGACACGAAGTCCGCGACGGCCGCGGTCGTCGGCCCGTTGTTGCAAGCCAGCACGCGGCATCCGAACGCGCGCAGGCGCGTGACCACGGCGGTGCCGATGTTCCCGACGCCCACGACGCCGACCGTGAGGTCGCGCAGGTCTCTGCCGGGGAGGGCGCCGAGCCGGAAGTCATGTTGTTCGGCAGCACCGAGCACTGCTTTGACGTTCCGAATGACCATCAGGATCAGCATCACGGTGAAGTCGGCGACGCCGTCGGGCGCGTACACGACGTTCTCGACCGCGATGCCCGCGCGTTCCGCGGCCGGTAGATCGATGTGATCGAAGCCGATGCTGCGCGTCGACACGTACTCGACGCCCGCGTGCTGCAGCGCGCGCAGGATCGGAGCCGAGATCTCGGATTTGTGCCCGACGCTGACGCACCGGTTTCGCGGCACCGAGACGACGCCCGCCTCCGAGACCGCGTCGCTCGAAATCGTCGGAACGATCCCGAGCCGCGGCGACAACTCGAGAAAGAGCCGCGCCTCGTCCGGCTCGCAGCCGTAGACGGTGAGCCCGAGTTGGGTCACGGCCACATCCGGGGATCGTGCGACGGATCCGCATACATGGGCGGGCAACCGTGGTCGATCGCGTCGGGGCGCAGCTCGTAGTGCCACGGTTCGTTGCGGTAGATCCGGCACAACCCGTACCGCGCGCCGTGTTCCGAGAGCCACGCCGTCGCCGCGACGGGACCGATGTCGACCGCGTTCCCGGAAACGTGCGCCGACGTGGCGGGCGAGGCCACCCATCGCGCCGCTTCGTCGCTCGAGCCGTACTTCGAGATCGCTTCGTCGAGGAGGTGCTGCTGGTATTTCGGAGAACGCCAGCCGCTCTCGACGAAGAGGCCGACTCCATCGCCCGCCGCGTCCGTCGCGGCGGCGCAGAGGGCACGCAGGAGCGCGGGATCGAGGTTGGCGAGGGCGGGGTGGTCGCCGTCGAAGACCGTCACACCGGCCGGCACGACGCCGTCGGCCGCGCCGAGAGCGTCGCGCACGAGGTCGGTGGTGGATCTGGTCACCCGCCGAGTCAACGCCGAGTGGCGTTGCGGGCCCGTACGTGATTTTCGATATGCCGACGAAAGGCACCCGCTCGTTAGCATCCGGGCACGCGTGTCTTGATCGTCGAGGACGAGCCCTATCTGGCGGAAGCAATCCGCGACGGCCTGCGGCTGGAAGCGATCGCCGCCGACATTGCCGGCGACGGCGACACCGCGCTCGAGCTGCTGGGCGTGAACGCCTACGACATCGCCGTCCTCGACCGCGACATCCCGGCACCGACCGGCGACGAGATCGCCGCGCGCATCGTCGCGTCGGGCAGCGGCATGCCGATCCTCATGCTCACCGCGGCCGACCGACTCGACGACAAGGCCAGCGGGTTCGAGCTCGGCGCCGACGACTACCTCACGAAGCCGTTCGAGCTCCGCGAGCTCGTGCTCCGCCTTCGCGCGCTCGATCGACGGCGCGCGTTCAGCCGCCCGCCGGTGCGCGAGATCGCGGGGCTGCGGCTGGACCCGTTCCGTCGCGAGGTCTACCGCGACGACCGGTACATCGCGCTGACCCGGAAGCAGTTCGCCGTGCTCGAAGTCCTCGTCGCGGCGGAAGGCGGTGTCGTGAGCGCCGAAGAGCTGTTGGAGCGCGCGTGGGACGAGAACGCCGACCCGTTCACCAACGCGGTGCGCATCACCGTCTCCGCACTGCGCAAGCGACTCGGTGAGCCTTGGGTCATCGCCACCGTCGCGGGCGTCGGTTATCGCATCGATACCGCGCCCGCGTCCGGAGGGACGCAACGGTGACGAGAGAGCCGGGATTGAGCGTTCGGCTCAAGCTCACCCTGAGCTACGCGGGCTTCGTCATGCTCGGGGGCGCGCTGCTGCTCGGCGCGGTGTGGTTGTTCCTGCTGCGATACGTGCCGCGAGGGCAAGACGTCATCGTCCACGGCGCGCGGGTTCTGATCACGCCCGGCCGCGGTGCGCTGCTCCGCGACTTCGGGCCGGCCGCCGCCGTCACGCTCGCGTGCCTGTTGGTGTTCGGTCTCGGCGGGGGGTGGCTGCTCGCGGGCCGGGTGCTCGCGCCGTTGACGCGCATCACCGACGCCACCCGGGTCGCCGCGGGCGGATCGCTCTCCCATCGGATCCAGTTGGAAGGCCCCAACGACGAGTTCCGGGAGCTCGCCGACGCCTTCGACGCCATGCTCACGCGGCTCGAAGCGCACGTGGCCGAACAGCAGCGATTCGCCGCCAACGCATCGCACGAGCTGCGCACGCCGCTCGCGATCACGCAGACCCTGCTCGACGTCGCGCGCAGGGATCCGGACCTCGACCCGCGCGAGCTCCTCGAACGTCTCGACGCCGTCAACACGCGCGCGATCGACCTCACCGAAGCGCTGCTCCTGCTCAGTCGGGCCGACCAACGGTCGTTCACGCGCGAGCCCGTCGACCTCTCGCTCGTCGCGGAGGACGCCACCGAGACGCTGCTGCCGCTCGCCGAGCGCCGCGGCGTCACCATCGAGACTTCGGGCCCGACGACGGTCGCGACCGGTTCACCCGCGCTCCTGCTCCAGCTGGCGACGAACCTCGTGCACAACGCGATCGTCCACAACGCGACCGAAGCCGGCACCGTGTGGGTCACGACCGGCGTGCAGGCCGGAAGTGCCGTGCTCAGCGTCGAGAACACGGGCGAGCCGCTCACCCCCGACCTGGTGGCCACGCTGACCGAGCCGTTTCGGCGCGGCAGCGAACGCGTGCACGGCGACCACGCCGGAGTCGGCCTCGGTCTGGCGATCGTGAAGAGCATCACGCAGGCACACGACGGCACCCTCACGCTCACGCCGCGCGACGGCGGCGGCCTGCGCGCGACGGTGCAGCTGCCTACCGCGAGCGACTGACGATCGCTGCGGTCGCGTCAGCCCGCGGCGCGCGCCGCTCGTTCGCGACCGAGACGCGCGAGCGTGCGCAGCGAGAGCGCGTTGCGCGCGCTCGTCGCGATGTCGAGCACGAAGCCGAACGGCTGCGGAACCTTGCCCTTCGGCTCCTCGCGCATCGTGATGCGGGTGCGCCGACCGCCGGCGAGCGGCTCGAGCTCGAGCTTCACGAGTGCTTCGCCGAGCGGACGAAAACGAGCTTGGAGCTCGAGCACGCGATCGGGCTCGATCCGCAGGATCTTCGTCGAATCCTTGAGCTCGACGCCCGGCGCGCCGACGGCGTGGTGGAAGCGGGAACCCGGCGCCGGCCAT
Organism: Acidimicrobiia bacterium; assembly: GCA_036271555.1. Classification (NCBI taxonomy): domain Bacteria; kingdom Bacillati; phylum Actinomycetota; class Acidimicrobiia; species Acidimicrobiia bacterium. The sequence goes on along the minus strand of DATBAK010000077.1, from coordinate 15,467 downwards.
TCCGGGTCGACGGCGCGCACCCGCTTGGCGCCGAGCACCCAGTCGACGTACGCCTCCGGGTCGGTCAACACCGCGAACACGTCATGCGGTGATGCGTCGACGTCGATGCGGTTCACGCTCATGTGCGCCTCCCGATGTGTGCGAGCCGGTCGTGCAACACGGCGGCGCGCGCCGCGTTCGCACCCGGACCACCGTGGACGCCGCCTCCCGGATGCGCCGCGGCGGACGCGAGGAACAGGCTCGCGACCGGCGTCTCCGGACGGCCGAGCCCCGGGAACGGCCGGAACACGAGCTGCTGATGCAGCTGTGCGGTGCCGCCGTTCAAGGCGCCGCCTTCGAGGCTCGGGTTCTCGGTCTCGAAGCTCGACGGCGTCAACACGTGGCGGCCGCGTACGAGCTGCCGGAAGCCCGGCGCGTGCGCCTCGACGGTCGCTTCCATCCGTTCGACGAGACGCGCGATCACCGTCGGGTCCTTCGACGCCGGCGCGCGATCCGGATGGGGCACGTGCGTGTACGCCCACGCGGTCTCCTTTCCCGCGGGCTGGCGGCTCGGGTCCGTCATGCTCTGCTGCCCGACGATGAGGAACGGGTCGTCGGTGATGTCGCCGCACACGGTCTCTGCGGCGATGCGGGTCAGGGCGTCGACGCTCTCGACGAGGTGCACGGTGCCGGCGCGGCGCGCGGCGTCGGCCGTCCACGGGATGGGACCGTCGAGGGTCCAGTCGACCTTCACGGTGCCGTTGTCCCACTGGAACTGCTGCAGTCGCGACCGGAAGCCCGCGGGGAGATCGTCTGCGCAGAGCATCCGCCGGTACAACGCGGGCGCCGACACCGCGGCGAGCACCGCGCGCGTCGCGCCGATCTCCGTCCCGTCGCGCGTGCGGACCGCGACCGCGCGCCCGCGACGGACGACGACTCGTTCGACCGGCTCGTTGCACAGCACTTCGCCTCCGAAGTGCTCGAGCCGCCGCACCAGCGCGTCGGTCAACCCGCTCGCGCCTCCGGCCGGTACGGGAAACCCGACGCGCTGCCCGAGCGACGTCAGCAACCAGCCGAAGAACCCGCTGAGCGCGGCTTCGGGCGCGAGATCCGCGTGCAGCGCGCTCGCGGCCACGAGTCGCCGCGCCGCGCCGCCTCCGAAGTGCTCCTCCCCCAGGCGGCGCACGGGCAGCAGGAGGAAGCGAATGAACTCGGTGTAGTCGCGCGGTCGAATGCGCGTCGCGAGTCGTGCGGTTCCCGCGATCGGCGGGAACGGCGCGAACAGCGTCGCGAGGATTGCGCGCTCGATCCTGGTCCACCGCGCGTACAGCGCACGCCACGCGTCACCGTCGCCCGGATGGCACGCGTCGAGGCTCGCCGCGGTGGTGTCGAGGTCGCGCGACAGCACGGGACAGCTGCCGTCGAGCGCCGGATGCGCGACGACCAGCGGCGCGTGCAACCACCGCAGCCCGTACTGCTCGAGCCCGAGCCGCGCGAGCACCGGCGACGCCGCGCCGAGCGGATAGAACGCGCTGCAGACGTCGTTCACGTAGCCCGGCTCGATCAGCTCGGTCGAACGGACCGAGCCGCCAGGGGTCGCCTTCGCCTCGAGCACGACGACGTGCCAGCCGCGCTCGGCCAGCAGGTTTGCGGCCACGAGCCCGTTCGGGCCCGCGCCGACGACGACGGCGTCCGGGGTGCTCAACCCGACACCCATGCCCGCGCACCGGCCTCGCTAATCCCCGGCGGTCGAGGGCACTCGCGCGAGCGCGTCTCCGTGGCGACGGCATCGAGCCGCGGCGAGTCACCGCTGGGAAGTGCGACCGTGCCGTTGTGCGTCGCGGACGAGCGCGCCGAGGGCGGCGAGCAGAACCTGCCGCTCGAGATCCGTCGTGACAGCTTCGGGGGCGTGACGCGCGCGACGCGGCACCGCATCGGAGAGCGCAAGGCCGATCGCGAGGCCGCGCAGGATGTGCAGAAGTGCCGGAGGCGGGAGCACGTCGGCGATCTCCGCGCCGGCAACCTGCGTGGTGAGCTCGGTGAGCCGCGTGCCGATCTTCGCCTGTTGGCGGCGGACCAGACGGACGGTCGCAACATCGATCGACGGATCGCGCAGCAGGTTCAGCGTGAGCTGTTCGTACGCGACGAACCGGGGCTGCCGGTAGAAGCGCCAGATCACGTCGGCAAGCGATTCGAGCCGTGCTTCGAAGGTGTCGCCCGTGATCACCGCGGAATCGAGCGTGTCGATCAGCTCGAGCATGCCCTGCTGGAACGTCGCGAGGAGGAGTGACTCGCGCGTCCCGAAGTGGTACTGGATCACACCCCACGTCACTCCGGCGCGTTCGGCGATCCGGTTCGAGCTCGCGCGGTAGAAGCCTTCCTCGAGGATGCAGTCGATCGTGGCGTCGATCACCATCGCGCGCGTCGCGGCGGCGGTGTCGGCGACGCTCATCGCGTCAAGGATGCCGGATCCGACCGGTGCTCGTCATGAATCACGTGCTCGTGCTGACCGCGCCGGCGGCGATGAGCCCTTCGATGCGGTCGGGTTCGTAGCCGATGTTCCGAAGGACGGCGCGCGTGTCCTGGCCGACCGCGATCGGCGGGCCCTGGATGCGACCAGGGGTGGCCTCGAGGTCGAAGAGCAATCCGGCGACGTCCATGCGACCGACGAGCGCTTGCTCGTACGACGTGACCCAGCCTTTGGCGATGAGCTCCGGATCGTCGAACAGCGAGACGACGAAGTCGGGGTCGGCGATCTCGCACGGGATGCCCGCGCCGTCGAGCGCGTCGAACCATTCGCGCGCAGTTCGCGTCGTCATGTCACCGCCGGTCAGGCGCGCGAATTCGGAGACGTGCTCGTCGGTCACCAGCGCGAGGCACAACCGTCCGTCCGCGGTCTCGTGCAGGCGGTACCGATCGCCCCAGCCGGTCTGCATCGCGTCGAGCACCGGCCGCTTCGCCGGTGTCCCGTCGACCGCGAGCCACGTCATCGACGCGTTCAGCAGATGCGCGTTCACGATCGACGTGTGCACGAACTGGCCTTCCCCCGAGCGCCCGCGGTGCGAGAGCGCCTGGAGAATCGCGATCGCCGACAGGTAGCCGTTACCCGTGTCGCCGAGCGAGGTGTTGGGCCAGATCGGCGCGTTGCCGGACTCGACGCCGCCTTCCATCCACGAAGTGCCCGCCAGCGCGGCGGCGGTCTGGTCGTTGCCCGGCAGCAACATGCGGCTCGAGTCGTGACCGCGCGTGTGGCAGTAGATCAGTGCCGGATTGAGATGCCGGAGCGACTCGTAGTCGACACCGAGACGTTCCGCGGCGTCGTAACGCATGTTGTGCTGGAGCACATCGGCGCCGCGCACGAGATCGTGGAGCACGGCGAGACCGTCGGGATGCTTCAGGTCGACCGCGATGCTCTGCTTCCCGCGATTGCACGACATCCCGAAGCAGGTCTGCAGGAAGAAGCCGTCGAAGTTCGCGCTGTTGACCGCGATCACCGTCGCTCCGAGATCGGCAAGCAGCTGGGTGCCGAACGGGCCGGCAACGGCCAGACCGAGGTCGAGCACGACGACGCCTTCGAGTGGCGATCCGATCGCGCGCCGGGTCCCGTCGACGGCCGGCGTCGCCTCACGCGCGTGCGCGGCCTCGGCCCGAACCTCGGCCGTGTGCGCCCCCCGGGCCGCGGTGCCGCGGATCGGCGGTGCCGCCACCTTCTCGAACCGGTACGCGTGACCGACCATCCGCATGCCGTCGACTTCGACAACGCTGCCGTCGCGCTCGAACTCGGGATCGCACAACGCCTCCTCGGGCGACCGGACCCGCTGAACCGGTAGCCCGACCTCCGCCGCGAGCCGAGCCCAATCCTCGGCCGGAAACTTCGCCACGGCGTCCCGCATCGCGTCGTGGAGCTCGTGCAACACCGTCATGCCGTCCGGCGCCGGCGACACGCGCGCCGGAGCGTCACGACGCGCGTTGAGCGCCGGTCCCGCTTCGAGCGCGTCCAACTCCCCCGCGCTCAGGATGAAGCGCGGCACCGCAACCCAATGGTGGGTCCAGCGCCCGTCGGAGCCCTTGAAGAACCCCTTCGGCGCGCGCGAGTCGAACACCCACGAGTTGAACCCGTCGCGGTCGGCGCGCTCGACGCGTTGCCACGTGCCGACGGTCGTCGCGAGCGCACCCTGCAGCATCGACGTGTGCACGTGCTGGCCGCGGCCGGTGACCTCGCGCGCGAACAGCGCCGCGTTGATCGCGACCGAAGCGTTGTAGAACGTCGCGAGGCTGATCCACGGGAGACCGCTGAACAGTGGGCCGAGTCGTGCCGCGCCGATCGCCTGACCGGCGGGCGCTTCGCGACCCGCGAGGATCTCCGCGCGCGACAAACGCCCGATCGTCGTGCCCGCGACACCGCGGCTCTCGAACTGCTGACCCGTGCGCGCCGCGACCAGCGCGTCGTACGCGGGGCGATGTGCGTGCTTGCCGGTCTCGCCGTAGCCGGTGATCGAGCAATGGATCAAGCGCGGATTCGCGGCGAGCAGAGTCGGATGGTCGATGCCGAGCTTCGCCGCGACACCCGGCCCGAAGCTCTCGATCACGACGTCGGCGTGGCGCGCGAGCGCGAGGAACACCTCACGGTCGGCGTCGGCGCGCAGATCGAGCGTCGCGCGGCGCTTGCCGCGCGACCACACGCACGAGCCGGACAGCTCGGCGAAGGGATCACCGGCGGGCGCCTCGATCCGCGTCACGCGCGCGCCGTGATCCGACAACAGCATGCCGGTCATGGGTCCCGCGACGCCCCACGAGAGGTCGAGGACGTCGATGCCATCGAGAATCCCCCGCCCCGGCGCCGCGGTGGCCGAGTCGCCTGCGTCGTTCATGTCGACATAGTATCTACTATGTTGCGATGAAGGCGAGATCGGAGGGCCCGTGACCACTGCGCCGCACGAACGACTGATCTCGGCCGACGATCACGTCGATCTGTCCCACAGCGCGGTCAAGACCCACCTCGCGACGAAGTACCACGACGCGTACGACGCCGCGTTGCGAGAGTTCGCGGCGACGATGACGAACCTCCGATCCGTCGAAGCGAACCAGCGGTGGCGGAGCCAGCAACGCCTCGGCGCGCCGACGTCACCCGTCGGTATGGGAACCGGCCGGAGTCACATCGTCTTCGACGCGGCGGGACACCGCGACCCACGCGCGCGTCTCGCCGACATGGATCGCGACGGCGTCGACGCGTCGGTCACGTACTGCGAGGTCTCGGCGTTCCGCTACCTCTACCTGGTGCGCGACGGTCGCCGCGAGTCGACGCGCGCGTTCAACACCGCGCTCGCCGAGTTCGCGTCAGTCGATCCGAGCCGCCTGATCATCTCGTACCAGATTCCGATCCACGACATCCCCGACGCGATCACCGAGGTGCAGTGGGCGGCCGCGAGCGGCGGCAAGTCGCTGCAGCTACCGGTGTTCCCGACCGAGCTCGGCCTTCCCGACTACTGGGACGCGCGCTACGAGCCGCTGTTCGCCGCGATCCAGGAGGCGCAGCTGCCGATCTGCTGCCACATCGGGATGAACACCATGCTCGACGATCTCGCGCAGCGCGATCCGACACCGCAGAAGGGAATCTTCGTGCCGATGGTTCCGCTGTCGGCGGCCGAAGCGCTCGGCATGTGGATCATGGGCGGTGTCTTCGAGAAGTTCCCGCGATTGAAGGTCGTGTTCGTCGAACCGGGACTCGGATGGTTGTCGTGGTGGCTGTACGTCGCCGACGATCTCACGGCTCGACAGGGCTACGAGTTCCCGGCGATCACCGAGTTGCCGAGCCACTACTTCCACGAGAACGTCTCCCTCACGTTCGTCGACGAACCGGATGCACTGGAACACGCGCGCGGGCGACTCGGTCTCGAGAACGTGATGTGGTCGTCCGATTACCCGCATCCGGTCACGAGCTTCCCGAACTCGAGGGCGATCGTCGGCGCCATGTTCGCGAGCGCCGACCCGCACGAGCGGGAGCTGATCGTGAGCGGCAACGCCGCGCGGGTGTGGAATCTGTGACCGCGCGTCCCGCGCCGCGCCCGACCGACGACAGCGCGGTCTACTGGAATGCGATCGCGCGTCACGAGCTGGTTGCGCAACGCTGCGACGGCTGCAGCACGCTGCGGCATCCACCGCGCCCCATGTGTCCGCACTGCCGGAGCCTCGAGTGGTGCGAGCAACGGCTCGCCGGGACCGGATCGCTGTACAGCTACGCCGTCCTGCATCACCCGCGCAGCCCGGCGTTCGACTATCCGGTCCTCGTCGCACTCGTCGACCTCGACGAAGGCATACGCATCGTCACCAACCTCGTCGACATCGAGTCCCGAGACATTCGCATCGGGATGCGGCTCCGCGTCGCCTTCGAAGCGACGAGCGACGGCGCAGCCGTTCCGGTCTTCGGCCCGGACCCGAACGACACCGTTCCCGCATGACGCGCGCGCACGTCCTGCCGCGCGACGCGGCCGCGATCGCGGGCATCGGCCAGACCGAGTTCTCGCGGCACGCGGGCCGCACCGAGCTCCAACTCGCGAGCGAGGCGATCGTCGCGGCCTGCGCGGACGCGCAGATCGAGGTTGCCGACGTCGACGGGCTCGTCAGCTACACGATCGACCCCGTCGAGGAGACCGAGCTCGTCCGCACCGTCGGACTCCAGGAGATCGGCTACTCGGCGCGCGTGCCGTACGGCGGTGGTGGCTCGATGGGCGTGCTCATGCACGCGGCGGCCGCCGTCGCGAGCGGTGTCGCCGACATCGTGGTCTGCTACCGCGCGGTGCGGGCGCGCTCCGGCGCGACGCGTTTCGGAGGCGCCAAGGTCGCCGTGAACGTCGCGAATACGCACGCCGGCACGACGGCGAGCCAGTGGTGCATGCCGCACGGCGCGCTCACACCGGCTTCGTGGATCGCGCTCAACGCGACCCGCTACATGCATCAGTACGGCGCGACCAACGAAGACTTCGGACGCGCCGTCGTGCAGCTGCGCACGTACGCGGCGACGAATCCCGCCGCGTGGGGCTATCAGCGACCCATGGCGCTCGCCGACCACCAGGCGTCCCGCTGGATCGCAGAACCGTGCATCCGCATGTTCGACTGCTGTCAGGAGACCGACGGCTCCGTCGCGGTCGTCGTCACGAGTCACGAGCGAGCCGCCGCGATGCCCCACCCTCCGGTCGGGATCGCCGCCGTCGCCGGCGCCGCCCGCTTCGAACAGGAGATCGCGTCCGATCACTATCGCCCGGACCTGTCGGTGATGGAGTCGTCGGCGGTGCTCGCACGACGCTTGTTCGACGACGCGGGATTCCGGCGCGACGAGATCGACCTCGCGATGATCTACGACGCGTTCTCGCCGATCCTCTTCATGCAGCTCGAGGCGCTCGGCTTCTGCGGGCCCGGCGAAGCGAAGGACTTCGTCGGCGACGGCAACCTCGCGCCGGACGGATCACTGCCGTGCAACACGAATGGCGGCTTGATCGGTGAGGGCTACATCCACGGCCTCAACATGGTGACCGAAGCCGTGCGCCAGATCCGGGGCACCGCCGCGAACCCGCTGCCGGCCGTCGAGGTCGCCCTCGTTTCGGCGAGCCGAACCGGCGCCATCCTCACGCGCAGCTGAGGAGCCGTCGCCTCATCGCTGCCTTCCGGCCGCTTCGGGACTTCGATCACTTCACGGTTCACAGGACGCGATTGTTGCCGCCGTCGATCGTGAACTCGCTCCCGGTGACATAGGACGCGGCGCCGGAGGCGAGGAAGGCGACGACTTCCGCGACCTCGTGCGCGGTGCCGGGCCGTCCGAGCGGCACGCCTCCGATCGTCTCGAGCAGCAGCGCCTCGGCGTGGTCGCGGTCGACGTGGGCGTCGACCATGATCTGCGCGAGGCGGCGTTCCGCACCGGGCGTGGCGATGAAGCCGGGAGTGACGACGTTGACGCGGACACCCGCCGGCGCGCACTCGGTCGCGAGCAGTTTGCTGTAGCTCGTCAGCGCGGCCTTTGCCGGCCCGTACGCGTGCGACGACGGATGGGGCCGCTTCCACTGCAACGACGAGACGTGCACGATCGAGCCCGAACCCTGCTCGAGCATCAGCGGCGCGAGCAGCCGGTCGATGCGGACCGCCGCGAACAGGTTCGTGTCGAGCACCCGCATCCAGTCTTCGTCCCCGAGCGACAGCACGCCGCCGGGCCGCGCGAACGACGCGCCGACCGCATGGACCACGACATCGACGCCTCCGAGCACGTCGCGGACGGCATCGACGATGCGCACGGCCCCGCTCGCGGAGGCGAGGTCGGCGGCGACGAACGGCAAGCGCTGCGCATCGTCCGCGGGCGCGGTGCGGGCGGCGACGAGGACGCGCGCGCCGCGCGACGCGAGCAGAGACGCGCTCGCGGCGCCGATGCCGCGCGTGCCGCCGGTCACGAGCACGCGCGCGCCGGCGACGCTGCACGCATCGTGCGCGGTCACCCCTGCACCTCCGCCAGCAGCAGGCCGCGTACCCGGGGTGCGGGATCGTTGAGGATGACGATGAGCGTCGCGATCCGGCCGTCGCGGATCGTGACGTAGTTCGTCAGGATCACGGGGTCGGGCAGACCCGACTTGTCGAAGTCGCCGTCGTAGCTCGCCCGCAGGACGGTCGTCCCGTGATGCTCGGCAGCCTCGATCGGCTGCATCGTGACCCGGTCGCCGACGATCTCCTCGGCAATCCACACGCGGATCTGCCGCGCGCCACGAAACTCGCGACGCGCGTCGTTGACGAGCGCATCGTCGGTGAACGTGGCCACGACGGCATCGACATCGCCGGCATTGACGGCGCGGATGTGCTCGCTGACGATGGTTGGAAGCTCGACGGTCATGGAGGTCCCCTTCGGCTCGACGGATGTTCACGCCCACCTTCGAGCCTTCGCATGCCGGAGGGTCAACACCCATCAGGGCGCTTGACTCTCCGGTCGCGGGAGAGTCGATACTGAGCCGGTGACGGGAACGCTCACGATCGGCACGTTCGCCCGGGCCACGCATCTCAGCGTGAAGACGCTGCACCACTACCACCACGTCGGGCTGCTCGTTCCCGCCGACATCGACTCGGCAACGGGATACCGCCGCTACACCCCCGAGCAGATCCCGGTCGCACAGGTCATCCGCCGCTTCCGCGACCTCGACATGCCGCTCGACGAGATCGGCACCGTGCTGCGCGCACCCGATGCCGACACGCGAGCCGAGCTCATCGCGAGCCACCTCGCGCGACTCGAACACGAGCTCGCGCAGACCCAAGCCGCCGTCGCGTCACTGCGCGAGCTCCTCGAGGGGCCGCCCGCCTCCATGCCGATCGACCATCGCAGCGAACCCCCGGCCACGGTCGCCGCGATCGAAGCCGCGGTCGAGCTCGCCGACCTCGCACCGTGGTTCGACGGCGCCATGGGCGAGCTCCGCGCGACGCTCGCCGCGCAAGGAATCGAACCCGCGGGCCCCGGCGGCGCCGTCGTCGCCGACGCGTTCTTCACCGACGAGCACGGCGAGCTCACCGTCTACGTCCCCTGCGTCACCCCGCCCCGACCCGTCGGGCGCGTCACCGCGAAGCTGCTCCCCCCGACCGAGCTCGCCGTCACCGTGCACCACGGCTCCCACACCGACATCGACCGCTCCTACGGCGCGGTCGCGAGCTACGTCGCCGAGCGGGCCATCGGCGTCGACGGACCCGTCCGCGAGCGTTACCTCGTCGGTCGCTACGACACCACCGACGAAAGGCAGTGGCGCACCGAGATCGGATGGCCCATCTTCCGCACCGCCTCTGCGAGTCGGCGGTCGCTGTGAACCGGTGTCGACCGAGGCCGCCGCGCGGCCGTCAGTCGGAGGACGCGCCGAGTCCGGCGCGTTGACCGATCTCGCCTGCGTCGACGCGATTTCCGGCGTCGAGCTTCCGCAGGATGTTCGACACGTGCACGCTCGCGGTCTTCGTGCTGATGAACAGGATCTCCGCGATCTGACGGTCCGTTCGGCCCCGCGCGAGCTGGTCCAGAACCTCGCCCTCGCGCGCGGTGAGACCGAGGTCCCGAGCGACGGCATGCTGCGGAATGTCGACCCGTAGCGACTCGTCGACCAACGTGATGCGCGCCCGCTGCGCCAGGCGCTCGACGTGCACGACGAGCGCCTGCGCGCCGATCTCGCGGGCCCGGTTCCACGCGCTCGTGACCGCCGCGATCGCGTCGGATCGCGCGTGGGTTGCGAGGGCGGCCTGCGCCGCGCGCCACTCGCAATAGGTCGTCGACCACGGCTCGGACGCCTCGATCCATGCGGCCGCGGCGGCGCGCCAGAGAGCGGGATCGGGCTCGTCCAGACGGGTGGCTTCGGCAACGGACTGTGCGAGCATGGCGCGCACTCGGGGCGGTGCCGGGTTCGCGGGTCGACTGAGGGTGTCGACACCGCCGCGCGTCTGTTCGACGAGCCCGGCCGCGAGCCGGCGGAGCTTGTCGCGATCGACCGTGCGGCCTCTGAGCCGTGCGGCGTCGTCGATGTCGGCCAGTGCTCGAACGCCGAGTGTGCAGATCTCGGACCGCCGGAAATGATCCTCCGTCGCCCCGATGTTGGTGAGCGCGCGCTCGATCGCGGCGTAGGCGTCGTCGGGTGCATTCCGCTCGAGGAGCAACTCCGCGCGCAGCGTGTCCGCCGTCCCGCCCCCGACGAACGCCGGCTGGTCGGCGGCGAGCCGGTCGGCGGCGTCGAGGTGGCTCTCCGCGTCGTCGAGCTGACCTCGGCGCAGCGCGAGGAGCGCGCGCAGGGCGTGCGGGCCGTACACGCAGCTGCTCGTGCCGCGTTCCGGCATGCGGTCGAGCACCGCCGTCGCGTCGTCGAAGCGAGCCGACCGGATGAGCGCCTCGCTGCTGTTCTGGCCGGCGGCGTACAGGCGGATTCCCGTGACCCATTCGCCGGTGGTCGAGCTCTTGACGAGGAGCGCCGTCTCGTCGAGACGTCCGGCCGTCATGAGGACGTGCGACAGGTTTCCGTAGCAACGGTCGAGCGCGACGGGCAGCTGGAGGTCTTCGGCGAGGTCGACCGCGCGACGAGCGTGACCGAGCCCGTCCTCGACGGCGCCGGTCTCGACCAGGCACACGCCCAACGTGCACTCGGCATGACATTCCGCGACACGCGCGCCCGCCGCACGCGCGATGGCGATTGCCTCGTTCGCGCGTTCCGCGGCGGCGTCCAGGCGTCCCATCACCATACGGAGCCCGGCCTCGTACGCGACCACGAGCGCGAGCTCGCTCGTCGGGAGGTCCGCCGGGAGGAGCGCCGCCGCACGCGCCAGCGCGGCGACCGCACCGTCGATGTCGCCGGCCACGGATGTCTGGCGGGCGAACATCGTCAGCGCGGTGGCGACCCGTTCCGGGGTGACGTCGGGATCGGCGTCGTCGATCGCGCACTCGACGAGCTCGAGCGCACGATTGGTCTGCCCGGCGATGTACGCCATGTCCGAGGCCTTGATCAACAGGTCGACGCGGTCGATGCCGGCGCGCTCGAGCGCGCCACAGCGGTCGTAGGCGGCGAGCGCACGCTCGTACTGCGCGTACGCCTCGGGGATCGCGAGCAGCGCGGCCATCGCATCAGCGGCCCGGAGCGCCGTGTGCATCGCAGCCGGCCATTCGCCGCACTCCCACCAGTGGTGCGCGAGCTCGCCGTCGACACGCCCGAAGCCCTCGGCCTGCCGGTCGTCGAGTGCGCTGAGCGCGACCGCCAGCTGGTGATGCAGTCGCGTTCGTTCGGTCGGCAAAAGCGATTCGTACATCGCCTCTCGTTGCAGCGCGTGCCGGAACCGAAGCCGCGTGCCGCCGTCGACGACGAGGAGGTGACCGGCCACCGCCTCTGCAGTCGCGGCGTGCAACCGATGGTCGTCGAGCGCGCACGCGGTCGGCAACAGGCGATGGTCGATCGAGAGGCCGGCCGTTGCCACCGTTGCCGCGAGCGTGCGCGCGTCGGCGCTCAGGCGCTCGGTGCGCAGCAACACGACGTTGAGCAGCGTTCCCGGCAGCGACGGGCTCCCCCGCGCCGCGGTCAACTCTTCGGCGTAGAACGGATTCCCGCCGCTGCGCGCGTGCACGGCATCGAGCAGCGACCACTCCGGTGGCGAGCCGAGAATCTCGCCCATCAGCGACGCGGTGGTGTCGCGATCGAGGCCGGTCAGCTCGAGACACGAGGCCGCGCGGTGACGCACGAGCTCCGTGAGCATCGAGCCGAGCGCGCTGGCGCGGTCCGTCTCGTCGCTGCGGTAGGTCGCGATGATCAGAATCGGGCTCGAGCCGAGGTTCCGGGCGAGGAAGTCGATCATCTCGAGGCTCGTCGAGTCCGCCCAGTGGAGATCCTCGAACACGAGCACCGCACGTCCGCGCGCTCCGAGCGATTGGCAACACGCGAGGAGCGCTTCGGCGAGATGAACCCGGTTCGCGCCGTCGGCCGACGCGGCATCGGAGGTGTCGATGTCGAGGCCGAGCGCTCGCCGGGCCGACGCGAGGGCGTCCCCCACGATTGCCGCGTCGAGCCGCCGGGAGATGTCCCGCACGACGCCGACGATGGGTCCGTACGCGAGCCCGCCGCCCTCGGACGGTGTGCAGACACCGATCGCGGTCAGCAGCCCGCCGACTCGCGCGCGCTGCAGCAGCTCGTCGACGAACCGGGTCTTTCCGATGCCGGCCTCTCCGCCGACGAGCAGCGTCCGCGCGCCCGTCGCCTCGAGCCCGTCGAGCAGCGCGCCCATCACCGCGAGCTCCGAGTCCCGACCTGCGAGTGTCCCGGAGGGCACTTCGTCCACGACTTGATCGTCCCACAGCACGACGGCCACGCGCCCTCCCGACCTCGCGATCACGGAGACGGATCGGCCGTGATCGAAGGCCGAATCGGCCTCGGGATCCAGGATCTGCCGACCATCGCGACGGGGCATCGGAAGAACTCCTCAGATCTCTCGCCGGGGCTACCTACGAAGCGTCCCGGTGGCTCGGCTCGCCGGTCGGGCGCGAGGATGGCCGCGCGGGGGACGATTGCGGAGGGCGAAGGTGACTCGAATCCGGCGCACTCGTCGCGGCGTGACCCGGTTGTCGGTGCTGGTCGCGGTGCTGATCGGCGTGACCGCGCTGCCCCCGGTGGTCACCGCGCGCGCCAATGAGACGACGGTGTCGGCCGACCGAGTGCGCACCGGTTGGGATCCGGCCGAGCCGAACCTGGCGCCCGCCGACGTGGGTGCCGCCGACTTCGGTCAGCTGTTCTCCACCACGGTCGATGGTTCCGTCTACGCGCAGCCCCTCGTGATCGGCGACCTCGTCGTCGTCACCACCGAGAACGCGAAGGCGTACGGCATCGACAAGATCAGCGGCGCGATCCGTTGGGAACGCGACTTCGGCACGCCGTTCCCCGCGTCGGCCATCGGCTGCGGTGACCTCACCCCGAATCTCGGATCGACGTCGACGCCGGTCTACGACCCGAAGACCGCCACGATGTATCTCACGACGAAGATCGTCACGGGCGAGAACCCGAATCGGCCGACGTGGTTCATGCACGCGATCTCCGTCGCCGACGGCAGCGAACGCGCCGGGTTCCCCGTCACGATCGCGGGCAAGCCCGACAACACGGCGGGGATCCCGTTCCAACCGTTCACCGCGATGCAGCGCCCGGGGCTGCTGTTGCTCGGCGGCGTGGTGTACGCGGGCTTCGCGTCGCATTGCGACATCAACCCGTACCGCGGCTACGTCGTCGGAGTGAGCACCGCGAAGCACGCGATCACCGCGATGTGGAGCACCGAAGCGGGCTCCGGCGCCGACGCGAGCTCCATGGCCGGGATCTGGCAGTCGGGCGGTGGGCTCGTGTCCGACGGTCCGGGACGGATCATCCTCGCCACGGGCAACGGTGTGTCGCCGCCGGCGGCGCCCGGTTCGCCGCCACCGAAGACGCTCGCGGAGTCGGTGGTGCGCCTCGCCGTGGGAGCGAACGGCAAGCTCAGCGCCAAGGACTTCTTCTCGCCGGCCGACGCGCCGACCCTCGATCAGAACGACACCGACCTCGGGTCCGGCGGCCCGGCTGCGCTGCCCTCGCGGTACTTCGGCACGGCCGCGCACCCGAACCTCCTCGTCGAGGTGGGCAAGGACGGGCGGGTGTTCCTCCTCGACCGCGACAACCTCGGTGGCCGCGAACAGGGTCCGCACCACACCGACGGCATGCTCGCGATGTCGGGTCCGTACGCGGGCGTGTGGGGTCATCCCGCGGTGTACGGCGGCGAAGGCGGCTGGGTCTACACAGTCGAGAACACGAGCTATCTGCGCGCGTTGCGCTACGGCGTCGACGGCGCGGGAGTACCGACACTGAGCTCGGCCGCGACGAGTGCCGGCACGTTCGGATACACCTCGGGTTCGCCGGTGGTGACGAGCGACGGCACGACGCCCGGCAGCGCGATCGTGTGGGTGGAGTCGTCGACCGGCTCGTCCGGAACCGGCGGGCAGCTGCGCGCGTACGCCGCCGTTCCGAGCGGCAGCGTGTTGCAGCTGCTGTGGTCGTCACCGATCGGGATCGCGTCGAAGTTCGCGGTGCCCGCCACCGACTCCGGCCGCGTGTACGTGGGCACGCGCGACGGGCACGTGTTCGGCTTCGGCCGACCGGCGACCCCCGCGCTGCAAACCAGCTCGCTCGAGTTCGGCGACGTGAAGGTGGGGACGCGCAAGACGCTCACCACGGTCGTCACCGCGACGCGCGACGTCGAGGTGACCGGGGTGTCGACCGCGGCGCCGTTCACCGCGACTCCGCCCTCGCTCCCCGTGCTCCTGCACGCGGGCGACTCGCTCGAGGTACCGGTGCACTTCGCGCCCGCGAGTGCCGGCGACACCACCGCGCAACTGTCGATCGCGTCGGACGCGGGCGCGTACGCGCTCGATCTGCACGGCTATGGCACCGCGCAAGGACTCCTCGCCGCGCCTCCGTCGATCGACTTCGGGACGATCGCGGTCGGCGCCGGGGGGAAGACGCTCTCGGTCAACATTGCGAATTCGTGGACGAAACCGGAGAAGATCACCGCGACGACACCACCGGGTTCACCGTTCTCGGTCACCGGGCTTCCCTCGATCGGGCAGGTGCTCACACCCGCGCAATCGGTGACGGTGTCGATCCTCTACAACCCCGCGACCGCGGGAACGTCGAGCGACTCGCTCGTCGTGACGAGTAACCACGGCGCCGCGACGATCCCGCTCACCGGGAGCGCGCTGTCGGGCCATGGTCACCTCGAGGTCACGCCGAACCCGCTCGCGTTCGCCAAGGTCGCGATCGGTGATTCGAAGACCATGGCGTTCGACATCTCGAATACCGGCAACATCCCGATCACGCTCACGAAGGCGAAGGCGCCGGCGGGCGTGTTCTCCACGTCGACGCCGGTGTCGGAAGGTCTCACCCTCGATCCCGATGCCGTGATCCACCAGAAGGTCACGTTCGCGCCGACCGCCCGCGGCG
>DATBAK010000076.1 GCA_036271555.1 Acidimicrobiia bacterium | reverse complement strand
AAGACCGCGTTCGAAGATCAGCTCGCGCACGTCGAGGACGTTTCGCGCCGCCGCGGCGACGAGCGCACGAACCTCGCACTGCTCACCGATGGCCTGCGCGCCGAGCGCGAGCAAGGCATCACGATCGATGTCGCGTATCGCTACTTCGCGACGAAGAAGCGCAAGTTCATCATCGCGGACACGCCGGGCCACGTGCAGTACACGCGCAACATGGTCACCGGCGCGTCGACGGCGTCGCTGTCGATCATCCTCGTCGACGCGCGGCACGGGCTCGTCGAGCAGAGCCGCCGGCACTCGTTCATCGCGTCGCTGCTGCGCATCCCGCACCTCGTGTTCGCGGTCAACAAGATGGACCTCGTCGGCTGGGACGAGGCCACGTTCCGGCGCATCGAGACCGAGTTCCGCAACTTCGCGGCGCGCCTCGACGTGCAGGACATCGCGTTCATCCCGATCAGCGCGCTCACCGGCGCGAACGTCGTCGAGCGCAGCGCCGACATGTCTTGGTACCGCGGCCCGACGCTGCTCTATCACCTCGAGACCGTGCACATCGCGAGCGACCGCAACCTGATCGACGTGCGGTTCCCCGTGCAGTGGGTGATCCGCCCGCAGACGCAGGCCGCGGAGCACCACGACTACCGCGGCTACGCCGGCCAGGTCGCGGGCGGCGTGATGCGCGTCGGCGACGACATCGTCGCGCTGCCGAGCGGCCTCGAGACCAAGATCGCGCGCATCGAGAGCGGAGGCGTCGACGTCGAGGCCGCGTTCGCGCCGATGAGCGTGGTCGTGCACCTCGCGGATGACGTCGACGTGTCGCGCGGCGACATGCTGTGCCGGCCGAACAACCAGCCGACCGTCGGCCAGGACCTCGACGCGATGGTGTGCTGGATGACCGACAAGCCGCTGCAGCCGAAGGGCCGCTACGCGCTCAAGCACACGACGCGATGGACGCGCGCGGTCGTCGGGGACGTGTTGTACCGGCTCGACGTCAACACCGGGCACCGCGACGAGACCACCGGCAAGCTCGGCTTGAACGACATCGGACGGATCCGGCTCCGCACGACGACGCCGGTGATCTACGACGCCTACAAGCGCAACCGCGCGACGGGCTCGTTCATCCTCGTCGACGAGGGGACGAACAACACGGTCGCGGCCGGGATGCTGCTGGCGGAATAGCGATGGCGGGCGCGGGTGGAGTGGTCTGGCTGACCGGGCTGTCGGGCGCCGGCAAGTCGACGCTCGCGACCGCGGTGGCGGCGCGGATCGGCGCGGCGCGGCCGGTCGAGATGCTCGACGGCGACGAGGTGCGCTTGTACATCTCCGCCGGCCTGGGCTTCACGCGCGCCGACCGCGACACGAACGTGCATCGCATCGCGTACGTGGCGCGGCTGCTCGCGAAGCACGGCGTCGTGGTGTTCGTGTCGGCGATCTCGCCGTACGCGGCGACGCGCAGCGACATCCGCGCGCTCAGCGCGGCGGCCGGGCACGCGTTCGTCGAGGTGCACGTCGACGCGCCACTCGACGTCGTGACCGCGCGCGACGTCAAGGGCTTGTACAAGCGCGCGCTCGCCGGCGAGATCCCACACTTCACCGGTGTGTCGGATCCCTACGAGCCGCCGCCGGATCCCGACGTGATGGTGCGCACCGACCGGATGTCACGCGAGGCCTGCGAGGCCGCGATCGTGGCCGCGCTGCAGGCTCGCGGGCTCGTCGGCTGATGCCCGAGCCGGGCGACCTCGTCGGGCCGTACCGGTTCGTGTCCCAGCTCGGCCGCGGCGCCATGGGCGAGGTGTGGCGCGCGCGCGATGAACGCCTGGACCGCTACGTGGCACTCAAGGTCGTGCCGGCGGACCTCGATGCCGATCTCGAGCGACGCGTGCGCATGCTGCGCGAGGCGCGCGCGGCGGCAGCGATCCGGCACGCGAACGTGGTCACGCTGTTCGACGTCGTGCAGCATCACGGCGACGACATCCTCGTGATGGAGCTCGTCGAGGGGCGGACGCTGTCCGAGCTGCTGAAGAAGGACGGCCCGCCGCCGCTCGCGCAGGCGCTGGCGTGGATCGAGGGCGTCGCGGACGCGCTGGCGGCAGCGCACGCGCGCGGGATCCTGCACCGCGACATCAAGGCCGCGAACGTGATGATCACGAGCGAGGGCGGGGTGAAGGTGCTCGATTTCGGGCTCGCGAAGCTGCGCGACGGTGACGCGGCGCCTGCGAGCGGGACGCCACCGCCGGCGCGCGCGAGCATGCCGAGCACGTCCGAGACGCGGATCGCGCTCGACGAGACGATGCCAAGCCAGAGCCGGCCGATGGCGGCCGTGGCCGCGCGTGCGCACGGCTCGCCATCGGCAGAGGACGTCGCGAGCTATCGCACGCACGCCGGCCAGCTGCTCGGCACGCCGCTGTACATGGCGCCCGAGCAGATCGGTGGCGATCTCCCCGACGAGCGAAGCGAGGTGTTCTCGCTCGGCGTACTCGCGTTCGAGGTGCTCGCCGGCAAGCCACCGTACAACGCGACGACGCTCGACGAGCTGTTCGCGCAGATCGCGAGCGCACCGACGCCGGCGCTCGACCGCACGCGCGTGCCGGCGAGCGTCGTGGCGATCGTCGACCGCGCGCTCGCGAAGGAGCGCGACGACCGGTGGCCGGCGATGGCGGCCCTGCGCGACGCGGTCGCGGCGGAGCGCGCACGGCTGTTCGCGCCGCGCGGCCGGCGGTGGCCCCTCGTGGCGGCTGGCGCGGCGGCGATCGCGGCAGCGGTGATCGCGGGCGTCTCGATGTGGGGAACCCACGGCGGCCCGGCGCCCGACAAGCCCGGCGACAGCTACGTGTCCCGCGCGCTCGAAGAGTACGATGTCTTCTACAACGACAAGGCGCTGTCGTCGTTGCGCGCGGCGCTCGCCGTCGCGCCGGACCACGCGCGCGCGAACGCGTACATCATCCTGTTCAACGGCTCGGAGGTCGACCGCGCGGCGGCGGTCGCGGGCGCGCAGCGCGCGAGACCAGCGACCGAGGCCGGCAGCAAGGACCGCGCGCTGATCGACGCCGCACTGGCGCTCGCGAGCGGCGGACCGGCGGCCGCGCGCGCGGCGATCGCGGCGAGCGGCGCGACGGTCGATCGCGAGCTCGCGTTCTGGACCGCGGAGCTCGACTATCGAGCCGGCGCCTACGCCGCCGCGGACGACGAGTACCGCGCGCTGCTCGCGGACCCGGCGCTGCAGTTCCGCGGGCGGATCTACGACCACGAATCGAGCGTGTTGCTGTATCTCGATCGGCCCGACGAGGCGCTCGCGATCGGGAGGCTGTATCGCGACGCGTTCCCCGGCGAGGCCGACGCGGTTGGCGTGTACGCGACCACGCTTGCCGCTGCCGGGCGTTACGGCGAGGCGGTGGCGGCGGCCGAGGACGCGCTGCGGCTCAACGAGGGCGAGGACACGCTCGCGGGGCTCGCGAAGGTGCTGGCTCTCAAGGCGCTCGGGGACGGCGAGAGCAGCGGCAGCGGTGTCAGCGGCGGCAGCGACGACTTCGCGCGCGCCGAGGGGCTGTACCAGCGGTCGATCGATCGTGCGGGTCCGAACCGGCGGCCTTTGCGGCGGGCGGCGCTGGCGCTGCTGCAGTGGATCGCCGGCGATGCAGCCACCGCACAGGCGACCGTCGCGCCGTGCTTGCCCGGCGGCGCCGACGCGGCAGCGCGCGAGCGCGGCGCGTGCCTGTTCGTCGCCGGTGTCGTCGACACGACCGCGGCCGAGACTGCAGCGCGCGAGCTCGACCACCTCGCGGCTGACTCGACGCCGTTGCACCCGGCCTACGGTGCGCCGGCGTCGCTCGCGATGCTCGTACGCGCGCGTGCGAGCTTCTTCGCCGGCGCGTGCGTCGGCCACGGCGATCGCGACACTGCGACGGCCGCGGCGGCCGTCGACGGCCGCGCCTTCGACGCGCCGGTCGACTTCTATGCCTCCTACCACCTGCCGTTCTTCGTCACCTACGCCGCCTGCGAGCGGGCGGCCTGGCTCGCCGCGCGTGGCGATCGCGCCGGCGCCGTTGCCGTGCTCGCGCCGATCGTCGCGCGCGCCCAGCACCGCGCGTGGATCGAGCACGCGCTCGCGGAGGATCGGTGATCGGCCTGCCGCTGCTGCTCGGGCTGGTGAGCCTCGCGGCGGCGCTGATCACCGGCGCGCTCGGCTACGGCTACTCGTCGATCACCGTCCCGATCGCGCTGCTGGCGATCAGCAGCAAGCGGCTCAACCCCGCGCTGGTCATCGTCGAGACGATGGTGAACGGCTACGCGGCGATCATGTATCGGAGGTCGATCCGCGCGATCTGGCCGCACGTCGCGCCAGTCGTCATCGGGGTCATCCCGGGGGTGGTCGCGGGCGCGCTACTGCTCGCGTCTCTGCCGGTCGGGACCATCAAGCTCGTCTGCTACTCGGCCCTGCTCCCGCTGATCCTGATCCAGGCGGCGGGCCTGCGCATCGCGATCCGCCACACGCGCGCGGTCGGCGTGCCGTTCGGCGTCGCGGTCGGCGTGCTGTACTCGATGACGACCATCTCCGGTCCGCCGCTCGCGCTGTTCTTCAATAACCAGGGCCTCGCGAAGGAGGACTTCAAGGTTGCGCTCGCGCTGACGCGCACGATCGAGTCCGTGCTGACGCTCGCTGCCTATGCATGGCTTGGCCTGTTGACCTGGGACGCCGCCGAGCTCACCGGCTACCTCGTCCCGGGTGTGCTGATCGGCATGCCGCTCGGCCACGCGTTGATCCGCCGGTTTGCTCCCGAGATCTTTCGCCGCGTCTGCATGAGCTTCGACGCCTGGCTGGTCGGCTTCGGCCTGTCGCGCCTGGTCGACGACGCGATCGCGTTGCCGCCGGGAGTCAGCTACGTCGTTCTTGCGGTGACGATCGTCGTCGACGCAATGTTGCTTCGCAGTTTCTTCCGCCAGCGCGCGGCCGCATCGAGCAACCCCAGTCGTACCCGACCCGCAGTTTCAACTTCGATCCAACGCCGATAGATTGGCGCCTCACTCTTGAGGGGGGACCAGCATGACGGGACTGAAGTGGATGGCGTTCGCAGGTTGTGTGGTGGGTGCGAGCGCAGGCGCGTGCGGCACCGAAGATAACATCACCGGCATCGACGACTCGCCGAGTGCGGACACCGCGGATGTCGCGGTCACGCCGGATGTCGCGGTCACGCCGGATGTTGCGCCGGGCTCGGGCTCGGCATATTCGGCGCTGAGCGATCAGACGACCGGTGGAACGCAGGGCTTCTTCATCTTCTCTCCTCTCGGCACGACGACGGACACGACGACGTTCACGGGCACGTTCTTCAACTTCGCCACGAGCCGTCTCAAGGGGCACGTCGTGCACCTCGCGTCGTGCACCACGTCGGGACCGGCCGAGGACCCAGCGACGTTCAGCCAGTTCCTGCCGGTGTCGGTCGCGATCGCTGGCGCCAAGTTCGAGGTCACGAAGAACATCAAGCAAATCGGAACCGGCCTCGTGACCGGCGAGTGCTACCGCGTCAAGTTCGAGCTCGACGGGTTCTCGATGGGCTTCACGGACATGCAGATCACGGCCGGTGCGGTGACCCTGCCGTTCCACCGGATGACACCGGGTAGCAACCTCCAGATCAAGTTCCGCACAGAGACCTCTCTCAACGCCGACACCGATGGTGATGGCGTCCCGGACTGGCGAGACAACTGCCCGACGGTGGCGAATCCCGATCAGGCGGATTCGAACCACGACGGAGTGGGCGACGCCTGCACCGCTCCTGACAGCGACGGCGACGGCGTGCCGGACAACGTCGACAACTGTCCGACCGTCGCGAACGCGAACCAGGCCGATGGCGACGGCGACGGTGTGGGCGACGCATGCGACAACTGCCCGACGGTCGCGAACGCGAACCAAGCCGACGGGGATGGGGATGGCGTGGGCGACGCTTGCGATGCCTGCCCGACGGACCCGTTCAAGCAAGGCAGCGGTGGGTGTGGGTGCAACGCGATCGACATCGACTCCAACGGCGATGGCATCGTCGACGGCTGTACGACAGCAGCTCAGCGCTGCGGCCCCTGATCGGGATTAGACGAGTATCTGCAGCCGGTTACGGTCTCGATCGCATCGCGACGAACCGTGATAGCGTGACCAGCGCCGGGATGAACAGATCCCGCGCCGCGGCGCACTAAACCCGAGCTGTACATGCCTCGCTATCTGACCAGAAGCCTGCAGGTTGCACTGGATCTGGTCGCGTTGTCGGCGGCGTTGTGGTGTGGGTTTCTGTTCCGGTTCGAAACCCAGATCCCTGCCTTCTGGGCACGGGTCGGGCTGGTGAACTGGCCCTACGTTCTTGCCGTCGAGTACACGGTGTTATGGGCGTTTGGTGTGCCGCGGTTCTCGTGGCGATACGTCAGTCTGCGAGAGAGCTGGCGCATCGCGTTTGCGGTGCTCGTGGCTACCGGAGTCCTCGTCGCCCTGCGGTTCGTCGTCCAGGGACACGAGGGGCCATGGCAGATCACCGGCTTGCCACTCGGCGTGCTCGGATCGAACCTGTTCCTCGCGTTCGTTGGACTCGTCGGTGTGCGCGCCTCGCGCCGGGTCTATGGCGAGGTCTCGGAGCGTCGGCTTCGCGACGGTGGACGCGCGAAGAAGCGCGTGCTCCTCATCGGGGCCGGGCAGGCCGGTGTGCTCGTCGCGCGCGAGCTCGTCGCCCGGCCGGATCTCGAGCTGACGCCGGTCGGATTCCTCGACGACAATCCGCTCAAGGCCAACACCCAGATCAACGGTTTGCCGGTGCTCGGGACGACGGACCGGGTGGCCGAGATCGCCGCGCGCAAGCGCGTCGACCGGGTCCTGATCACCATCGCGAATGCATCGGGGCCGGACATCCGGCGCATCACGCTCGCGTGCCACGCCGCCGGACTCGGCACCAAGATCATCCCGGGCATCCACGAAATCGTCGGGGATCGCGTGAACTTGTCGCGGATCCGCGAGGTCGCTATCGAAGATCTACTGGGTCGAGAGCCGGTGGAGCTCGACGCCGCGATCGTGTCGTCCGCGATCGGCGAGCAGGTCGTGATGGTGACTGGAGCCGGCGGCAGCATCGGCTCCGAGCTGTGCCGGCAGGTGTGTCACTACGCTCCGCGCCGGCTCGTGCTCGTCGAGCGGTTCGAGAACGCCCTGTTCGAGATCCATCGCGAGCTTGCCGCCGCGTTTCCTGGAGTCCTTATTGAGCCGAAGATCGCCGATGTCACTGACGTTGCCCGCATGGATCAATTGTTCATCGAGCAGCGACCGTCGTTCGTGTTCCACGCCGCGGCTCACAAGCACGTACCGATGATGGAGGCCAATCCGGGCGAGGCGGTGAAGAACAACGTCGGTGGCACGCGTGTCGTCGCAGATCTGTCCGACAAGTACGGCGTGTCGCGGTTCGTGCTCGTGTCGACGGACAAGGCCGTGAACCCGAGCTCTGTCATGGGAGCGACGAAGCGCGTCGCCGAGATCTACACCCAGGCGCTCGGTCAGCGGAGCAAGACGCGGTTCGTGACGGTCCGATTCGGCAACGTGCTGGGCTCGAACGGCAGCGTGATCCCGATCTTCAAGGAGCAGATCGCGAAGGGTGGCCCTGTCACGGTCACGCACCCCGAGATGCAGCGTTACTTCATGACGATCCCCGAGGCCAGTCAGCTCGTGTTGCAGGCTGGGGCGATGGGGCAGGGTGGAGAGATCTTCATCCTGGATATGGGCGAGCCGGTGCGGATCGTCGATCTGGCACGCGACCTCATCACGCTGTCTGGTCTCCGGCCCGATGACGACATCGCCATCGAGTTCGCTGGCGTTCGCCCCGGTGAGAAGCTGTTCGAGGAGCTGTCGACGGACGTCGAGCACGCCGACAAGACCAAACATCCCAAGATCTTCATCGGGCGCATCCCCGCGGACCCGCTGCCCTCGGCGGTGCGCAGCATCGACGACCTGCTCGCGACCGAGGCCACGCCGGACGGCGTGCGCCGGGCGCTGCTGGCGATCGTGCCGGAGTACACGGGAGCTCCGGGAATGGCGAAGCCCGCTCCTGCCGCGCGGCGGACCTCGACCGACGTCGGCGATGGGACGGGACCTCGCCCCGTCGTGGCCGCGAACTGATGGCGCGAATCTACCTGTCTGCACCTGATCTGGCCGGCACCGAGCTCGGCCTGGTGTCGGAGGCCATCGCATCGAACTGGATCGCGCCGCTCGGGCCGCATGTCGACGCATTCGAGGCTGAGATGTCCGCGCGACTCGACGTGCCCCATGCCGTCGCGTTGTCGAGTGGAACGGCCGCCCTGCACCTCGCGCTGCTCGCGCTTCGCATCGGCGCAGGTGACGAGGTATGGGCCTCCACCCTGACGTTCGCTGCGACCGCCAACGCCATCCACTACGTTGGCGCGACACCGGTATTTCTCGATAGCGAGCAGGCGACCTGGAACCTCGATCCGGTCTTACTCGCCGAAGAGCTTCGCGCGGCCGCGCGTCGAGACGCGTTGCCGAAGGCGTTGATCGTCGTGGATCTCTATGGCCAGTGCGCCAACTACGAGCCGATCGTCTCGGCGTGCCGAGAGCATGGCGTGTGGCTGATCGAGGATGCCGCCGAGGCGCTCGGCGCGACCTATCGCGGACGTCCCGCGGGATCGTTTGGAGATCTATCGATCCTGTCCTTCAACGGCAACAAGATCATCACGACGTCCGGCGGCGGCATGTTGTTGGGCGCGCGCGCCGAATGGATCGAACGCGCGCGCTACCTCGCGACGCAGGCTCGCGAGCGAGCCGCTCACTACGAGCACGTCGAGGTCGGCTACAACTACCGCCTCAGCAACCTGCTCGCCGCCGTCGGGCGCGCGCAGCTCGCCGATCTCGATCGCCGGGTCGCCGCGCGCCGCGCGATCAACGCACGCTACCGCGCCGCCCTCGCCGACCTTCCCGGCTGGACGTTCACGCCGGAGCCTGCCTTCGGGAGGTCGACGTTCTGGCTGACGTGCGCACTGATGTCGTCGAGCGCAGCTCGCGACCACGTCATCGCTGCGCTCGCGCGCGAGGACATCGAGGCGCGTCCGCTGTGGAAGCCGATGCACCGCCAGCCAGCGTTCGCGCGGGCGCGGGCGATCGGCGGGACGGTGGCCGAACGGCTATTCGAGACCGGACTGTGCCTGCCGAGCGGCTCGGGGATGACGGCCAGCCAGCTCGAGCACGTGATTCACACGATTCGCGCGACGGCGTGATGGCCCGGCTCGTCGTCATCGGCGCAGGCGGTCACGGCAAGGTCGTCGTAGCGACCGCGCAGGCGCTCGGGTGGACGGTGACGGTCGCCGATGACGATCGTGCGAATTGGGGAGGTCAGCTACTCGGGGTACCGGTCGATGGACCGGTGGCGCCGGTGCTCGCCGATACGACAGCGACGTGCGTGCTCGCGATCGGCTCGAATGCCGTGCGCGCCAGGCTCGCTCGCGGCGCGCGCTGCGCGTTCGCGACGCTCGTCCACCCCGCCGCCGTCGTCCACGCCTCGGTGGTACTCGGCGCAGGTACGGTCGTGTTCGCGGGCGCGATCATCCAGCCCGACACCCGGCTCGGTGCGCACGGCATCGTCAACACCGGTGCGTCGATCGACCACGACTGCGCGCTCGGCAGCGCGGTCCATATCGCTCCAGGGGCCCGGCTCGCTGGTGGTGTCACGGTCGGCGACGAGGCCTTCGTCGGGATCGGCGCGGTCGCCATCCCCGGTGTGCACATCGGCGCGCGCGCGACGATCGGCGCCGGCGCGGCCGTCGTGCGCGACGTCCCGGCCGACGCGGTCGCGGTCGGTGTGCCGGCGCGACCGCGGACGATCGGCTGATGCGCGTCGTCGTGATCGGCGGCTGGGCGCCGTCGCTGGTGCGGTTTCGTGGGCCGCTGTTGGCCGCGATGGTCGCGCGCGGCCACGACGTGATCGCGATGGCCGCCGACGGCAGCGACGTTGTGACGCGCCAGCTCGCCGAGCTCGGAGTGCGGTTCGAGCCGATCGCGCTCGCTCGCACCGGGATCGACCCGATCGAGGATACCCGCGCATTCGCGGCACTCGTCCGCACGCTCCGCGCGCACCGGCCGGACCTCGTCTTCGGCTACACGATCAAGCCGATCGTGTACGGCAGCCTCGCGGCCTCCGTCGCTGGCGTGCCGTGGCGGGCCGCGATGATCACCGGCTTGGGCTACGCACTCGCGACGCCGCGGACGGCGAAGCAGCGCGCGGTTGCGGTCGTCGCGCGCTCGCTCTATCGCGCCGCGCTGGCGCGCTGCCAGGCCGTGTTCGTCCAGAACGCCGACGATCTGGCCGAGCTCCGCGCTCGCCACGTGCTTGCCTCGACCGCGCCGGTGACGATGGTGCGCGGCAGTGGTGTCGATCTCGAGCACTACGCGAAGGCACCGCTACCCGACGGCGATCCGACCTTCCTGTTCCTCGGCCGCTTGCTGCACGACAAGGGAATCGGCGAATACGTCGCCGCGGCGGCGCGCGTGCGCGAGCGTCACCCGCAGGCGCGGTTTCGCGTCGTTGGCTGGCTCGACTCGAATCCCGAGTGCGTACGCCGCGACGAGCTCGATCGCTGGTGTGCCGCGGGCTTGATCGACTACCGCGGTCCCACGGAGGACGTTCGACCGCACTTGCGCGACGCGCATGTCGTCGTGTTGCCGTCGTATCGCGAGGGCACGCCTCGCTCGGTGCTCGAGGCGATGAGCACGGGCCGCGCCGTGATCACGACGGACGCACCCGGCTGTCGCGACACGATCGTCGATGGCGTCAGCGGGCTGCTGGTGCCGGTCCGCGATCCGGGGGCGCTGGCACGTGCCGCGCTACGCCTGGTGGAGTCGCGCGCGCTCGTCGAGCGCCTCGCCGCCGGGGCACGAGCTCGCGTCGAGAGCCTCTACGACGCTCGGCAGGTCGCAAGCCAGATGCTTGAAACCATGGGACTTTAGCCGCGAACGCGGATGGCCCGACCGGACACTAACTACGCTATAACCGCCCGCGTTCAGTCATGAATGTAGCGATCGTCACCGCCCGCGCAGGTTCGAAGTCCATCATCGACAAGAACGTGCTGCCCCTATGCGGGCAGCCGATGGTGCAGTACCCCATCAAAGCCGCCCAGGCGGCGAAGCGCATCGCCGAGGTCTGGGTGTCGACCGACGGCGACGCGATCGCGTCGGCCTCGCGCGATGCCGGCGCGAAGATCATCCCGCGCCCGGACGAGCTCGGCGGAGACAGCGTCAATCACGGCATCGTGATCAAGCACGCCGTCGAGTACGTCGACGCGCGCGTCGACAACCTCGAGAACATCGTCTTGCTGCTCGGCAATACCGTGTACATCGATGGCGAGATCATCGATCGAGCTCTCGGGTTGCTCGACGAGCGCCGCGAGCTCGACTCGGTAATGACGGTCTGGGAGGCTGCAGATGATCATCCGTACCGCGCCCTCCAGATCAACAACGACGGCCTGATCGAGACGTTCGGTGGTCCGCGCAAGGTATCCACAGAGCGTCAGAGCTACCCGAAAGCCTACTACTACGATCAGGGTGTGTGGGCCTTCCGCAAGCGCACCGTTCAGACCCAGGACGGTCCAAACCCGTGGTGGTGGATGGGCAAGAGCGTCCTTCCAATCGTTCGGCCGTGGGTGACTGGCCGCGACATCCACGGCCTGATCGATGTTTTCTACTCCGAGCAGTGGGTTGGCCACCCGGACATCGTCGCGAAGATCAACGAAGAGAATCACTGACGCGCGAGATGCGGGCCGCATGAAGATCCTCGTCACCGGCGGCGCCGGCTTCCTCGGTAGTCACCTCGTCGACACGCTCGTCGAGCGCGGTCACGTCGTGACGGTGCTCGATCGCGAGGTGCCTCACCAGCTGCCGCGTGGTGCTGTAGCCATCGCCGGCGATCTACGTGACTCCGCCGCGGTCGCGTCCGCCGTCGCGGGTCACGACGCCGTGTACCACCTCGGTGGGTTCGCAGATCTCAACGCCGCACGCACGCGTCCGCTGGACACCGTGCAGACCAACATCGTCGGCACGATCCACGTGCTCGAAGCGATGCGGCAGCACGGAATCCAGCGATTCCTGTTCGCATCGACCGCTTACGTGTACAGCCGCGAGGGTGGCTTCTATCGCTGTTCCAAACAGGCCTGCGAGTCGTACATCGAGGAGTACGGTCGCGCCTTCGACATCCGCTACACCGTGATCCGCTACGGCTCGCTGTACGGACCACGCGCCGACGCGACCAACGGCGTGTACCGGCTGCTGCGCACCGCGATCACGGAGGGCAGGATCTCGTATGCCGGTGCGCCCGACGACGTTCGCGAGTACATCCATGTCGAGGACGCGGCGCGGATGTCCGCCGACGTGCTCGACGATGCATTCGTCGGTCAACACGTCATGCTCAGCGGCTCGAGCCCGACGCGCGCGGCCGACCTGTTCATGATGTTCCAAGAGCTCTTGGGGCGGAAGCTCGAGGTTCAGTACCGGCGTGTCGAAGGGCCGGGCAGCGGTCACTACGCAGTGACCCCCTATGCGTACACGCCACGCGCCGGGCGCAAGCTCGTGACCACACACTACGTCGATATGGGCCAAGGACTTCTCACGCTCGTGGAGCAGATCCACGCGGAGCTCGACCGTGCTTGAAGCAATCGTATTCGATTTCGATGGGGTCATCCTCGAGTCGGCGGACGTCAAGACCGACGCGTTCATCGACCTCTATGCGCATCACGGTCCCGCGGTGACTGCGAAGGTTCGCGAGCATCACCTCGCGAACCTCGGCATCTCCCGGTTCAAGAAGTTCGCGTGGATCTCGGAGAACGTGCTTGGCGAGCGCTTGGGCGATGACGCCAGCGCCGCGCTCGGACGTCGCTTCTCCGAGCTCGCTCTGGCCAAGGTCCTGGCCGCGCCGTTCGTGACCGGCGCCGAGGGTGCGCTCACGGCGCTGCGCGTGCCGCTGTTCGTCGCATCGGGGACGCCGCAGGACGAGCTGACGATGATCGTCGAGCGGCGAGGATTGACGCCGCGGTTCCGCGAGGTCCACGGCTCACCGTCCGAGAAGCCGGCCGTGCTGCGTGGCCTGATGCAGCGCCATAGTTGGTCGCGCGATCAAGTGCTGTTCATCGGCGACGGCTATACCGACTACGAAGCCGCGGTCGATGCGGGCGTGGAGTTCCTCGCACGCGACACGCCGGCGTTGCACGACCGCTGGATGCAGCTCGGGGTGCGCCGAGCACCCGACCTATCGGATCTCGCAGCGCGAGTCGCTGCGTGGTGATCACGTCGTGACCGGCCGCGTGGCCGCGAAGCGTGTCTTGCTGTTTCGCCCCGAGATGGGCGACGGCGGCGCCGATCGCATCACGCTGACGGTCCTCGAGCTACTCGATCGCAACAAGTTCATGCCGATGCTCGCGCTGGTCCGCGCTCGCGGCGTGTTGCTGTCCAAGGTGCCCAGCGACGTACCGATCATCGACCTCGGGGCGTCGCGGCTCGTGTTCGCAGTACCCGCGCTTGCACGCGCGATCCGGCGTGCCGACCCGGACATCATCTTCTCGACGTCGGGCGGCGGGAACGCGGTCGCGGTCGCCGCGCGCATGCTAGCCCGCAGCCGCGCGAGGCTCGTGCTGTCGGAGCGGAGCGCGGTGTTCCGCGACACCGTGAGCCGTCGGCGCCGCGCTCTCGAGTTGCCGCTGAAGCGGTTCGCGTACCGGCACGCCGATCTCGTGACCGCAGTCTCCGACGGCGTTGCGCGCGAGCTCGTCGAGCGACTCGCGCTACCGCCGGCGCTCGTTCGCACGGTCTTCAACCCGGTCCTCACGCCGGGTGCGGACGCCGCCGCGCGTGAGCCGGTTGTCGATCCTTGGTTCGCACCAGACGCAATCACTCCGGTGTTCGTCGCATGCGGTCGGCTCGTCGCCCAGAAAGACTACCCGACGATGCTCGCGGCATTCACCCGGCTGCGTTGTACGCACGACGCGAGGCTCGCGATCCTGGGCGAAGGTCCGCTCCGCGCGAGCCTCGAGGACCGCGTGCGCGCTCTAGGGCTCACCGCGCACGTTCGCTTCCTCGGGTTCGACCCCAACCCGCTCAAGTACATGGCGCGTGCTCGCGCGCTGCTCCAGTCGTCGGTCGTCGAGGGTCTGCCCGGTGTATTGATCCAGGCCATGGGGGTCGGCACGCCGGTGATCGCCACCGACTGCAACCACGGCCCGCGTGAGGTCGTTCGAGACGGCGTCGATGGCTGGCTCGTTCCGGTCGGCGACTCCGATGGGATCGCCCGGCGCGCGGCGCAGATACTCGACGAGCCCGGTTTGCGCGAGCGCTTCGCCGAAGCCGCGCGCATTGCGGCAAAACGCTTCGCGTTCGACGTCGCGATGCCAGTTTACGAGCGCGCGCTGACCGGCGAGCCGGAGCTCGCCGCGTGACCGCAGCCCCCGCCACACGGCGCGCGAAGCCACCGCGCCCGGCCGTCGTGCATTCGACGCCGACGCGTACATTGCTCCGCGATCCGCTGCTGCGCGCCTGGGGAGCATTCATCGTCCTGTTCCCGATGTACATCTTGCCCAGCGGCCTGCCCCAGCCGGCCGACGCGGTGCTCCTCGTCTTGATGCCGTTCGTGCTGCAGCGCTGGAGCGGCAGGCTCGGCAAGCCGCAGCGGCGCGCGGTGTTCGCGCTTCTCGCGTTCGCTGCCTACACGACGATCTCGGCCGTCGTGTGGTCGCTCTGGCTGGGCACGATCTCCATCAACCTTCGCATCGGCTTCCTGCTCAGCCCAGTGTTCTACATCTACAACGCCCTCGTGTTCGTGATGGGGCTGGCGCTCTACCAGCTCCGCGGCCCGCGATTCATCGAGATCACGGTCCGAGCTGCGGTCGTGTCCGTGTTGATCCAGGTGCCGCTGTCGTTCGTGTTCGGCCACCACAGCCTGCTGCGCAGCACCGGCATGTTCAACAACCCGAACCAGTTCGGCTACTACGCCGTGCTGTCGGCCTCGATCATCGTGCTCGGCCAACGGCGCGCCGGCCTGACCGCGCTCCACTCGGCGGTCGGCGTCGTCGCGTGCTCGTACCTGGCGCTGATCTCTGCGTCGAAGGCCGGCCTCGCAGCGACCGCGCTGATCCTGATCGTCTCGCTGATCACCCGGATACGCACGGTCATCTTCGCGTCGGTGATCGCTGCGGTCGCGCTCCTCGCGATCGACCCGCAAGGCGACACCGTGAACCGTACGCTCGAGCGGATCAACACCGACAAGTCCTACGACTTTGCCGAGGAGCGTGGCTACGATCGCATCGCACAACACCCCGAGCACTGGGTGCTCGGGGCGGGGGAGGGCGCGTACTACCGGTACGCGGACACCGGCAAGATCGGAGAGCACGAGCTCCACTCGTCAGCAGGAACGATCTTCTTCTGTTACGGAATCGTCGGCTCCGCGGTGTTCCTGTGGTTCTTCTTCCAGCTGGTACGGATCGCGAAGCTCAGACAGATGATCATGCTCGGGCCCGTCGTCGCGTACGGGCTCAGTCACCAGGGCATGCGCGTCACGCTGCTGTGGATCTTCCTGGCGCTGTTCGTGAGCCTGGCCGATTCGACCCTGTTGGCGCGAGGCCCGCCAAGATCCGTGAAACGCGCGCCTCGGGCGTGAACTCGGCCAGGTCCGCGAACGCGGTCTCGGCGAGCGCGACGCGGAGCGCGCGGTCGTGGAGGAGGCGATCGATCGCGCGAGCCCAGGCGACATCGTCATTGGCCGCGGCGATCAAGGCATTTCGCCCGTCGACGAGGACCTCCTGCAGCACGGGCAGATCCGACGCCACGATCGGGACGCCAGCCGCCATGTACTCGAACATCTTCATCGGCGAGCAGTACTTCGCCGTGTCGAGACGACGCGTGGCGCCGTGGATCCCAGCATGTGGGTACGGCATCAGCAGCACGTCCATGTCGCGATACAGCGCGGGCAGAGTCGCCGGTGCACAGAACCCACGAAACGTCACGTTGGTGGGGACCTCGCCGGTGCGCCACCGCTCGACCTCGCTGTCCGAGCCGCCGATGATGTGGAACGTGCAACCGGGCATCCGTTTCGCGACACGAAGCACGAGCTCGATCCCGCGGCCCGGATAGATGCTCCCGACATACGCGATCCTCGGCGGTGTCGCGCATGCTGCGCGCGCTCCGCACGCCGCCGGGCGGCTCGCGGGGCTGTGCGCGACGACGATCGGGCGGGCGCGCGGCAACAGGTCCACGCGTTCGAGCTCGCCGATCATTGCATTGGAGATCGGCACGAGCCCGCGAAAGCTCGGAGCGTTCACCATCCGACGCCACAGCCCGCGTTGCCACTCGCGATCGAACACGCCGTGTGCCTCGTACGCCGTCGGCAGGCCAAGCTCCGTCGCGATCCAACCGCCCAGCAGGTCGCGCGAGTACACGAGGTCGACGTCGCGCCGCGCGGCGAGTACGTGGCGCACGACGCCGACGGCGTACACCAGGCCGCCGCCACGTCGGGGGGGGCGCGCGACGAGATCGAGCTCGAATGTCCGACGCACTCCGTAGAACGCGAAGGGGTCCGGCGCGAGCGTCGCGTCGGCTTCGGGGCGCTTGCCGACGAGCGTCACGGAGTGGCCGACCGCAGCGAAAGCTTCGCACATCCGCATCACCTGAACGCTCGAGGCCCGGCGCGACGGGATGTACGACAGCGACAGGTACAGGATGTTCACGGCGTGCTCGGTGGAGGCTTGGTCTTCGGAAGGTGTTGGCCGGGCAATACGACGTCGGGAGTCCCCGTCTGGTAGTGCTCGAGAAGATCCTGCTGCTTACGCTCGCGTTCGATCTCGTCGAGACGGCGCTTGATCTCCTCGCGCTCGCCGACGAGCAAGCCCTCGATATCGAGGCGGTGAAGGCACTTGGTCGCGCCGTCGACGTCGTGCAGCGCTAGCTTGGCGTCGCAGAGGGCTAGCCAGGCTTCACCCTGGTCCTCGATCCGCCCGTGCCAGTCTTGAACGTTCGCGAGGAGCGTCAGGACCTCGCTGTCGGCGTGACGCCGGAGCAGGATCTGCGCGAGCTGAAGTGCTGCGTGCGGGCTCCAGATCACAGCGATCCGATTCCGTACCGCGCGCTCGGCGAGCGTGTCGTCGCCCGCATCGGCGGCGAGCATGTACAACATGTCGATGGCCGTCAGGTCGCGCGGCCGTTGCTCGACAACGCGGCGGATCCACTGGAGGGCGATGTCTCGATGCCCGTCCTTGGTGAGCGCGGTGACGATCAGATCGAGGCTGTCGTAGTCGGTCGGGATTGCCTCCGCAGCCTTGTTTGCTGGGAAACTGTGGTCGATCTCGTAGATGATGTTCCGCGGGTCGGTGATGCCTTCGAGCGCGGACGAGTACTCGAGCGCCGCCTGATCGACGTGATCGAGCGCGAGCAGGATGCGGCCTGCGAACCGGTGCAGGCCGGTGTGGTTGGGGTGGAGCTCGAGCGAATGGTTGAGGAGCGGGATCACGTCGGGCTCGCGCTCCTCGAGCTCGAACTTCGCGTCGATCGCATAGCCATAGTAGTCGAGCGGATGGCGCGCGAGCTCCTCGCGAACGACATCGTCCGACGGATGCTCGTCGAGAAGATCGTGATCCTCTTCGACCGTGCTCGTCATCGGCGAGAACATCGTGTACGCGACGATCCCGAGCAGCCCGATCAGAGCAAGCCGGAGGACGGCGACCGGCGCCACGAGTTTCGAGCGCAGCGGGCGAACGTAGGTGTACGTCAGCGTCGCTGCGACGATCGTGACCGGCACGGCGAGGCCGAGTAGCTCCACACCGAAGTCGACGTTGCTCTGCACGAGCACCGTTGCGAGACCACCGAGTCCAGCGGCAGCGAGTGGTCCATCTCGCCATCTTCGCAGCGCGACGACGCCGATCCAGCCGAACGCGAGTGCGAGCGCGATCGCGCCGGGGATGCCCCAGTCGATCACGGCCTGCATGTACTCGTTCTCGACGTGCGAGAACGTCAGGAACGAGCTCGCCTTGTGTACGCGCGTGAAGGCAGGCTCGAAGGCGCCACGTCCGACGCCAGCCCACGGTGCCTCCTCGATCAGGGTGGTCGCGGACCGCCATGCCTCGTACTTGCTGCGCGGGTCGTGGATCTCCTGGAGCGACGTGTCCTCCAGCTGATGAGCCGTGCCCGTGCTCGTGAACACGATCACCGTCATCATGCAGAGCGCGACCGCTCCAATCGGCAGCGAGGTCATCATGAACCGCCGGCGCGCAGAGCGAGCCCGTCGGTCGACGGGGCGCGCGAGGCGCTGCGCCGCATAGGTCCCGAGCGTGACGCCGATGCCGGCGAGCGCCGCCAGGAGCGCACCTCGAGACAGGGTGGCCAGCACGACGACGAGCGTGCCCAGGATCGTCACCGCCCACACGATGCGCGCGGCGCGCGACTGCTTGGGATAGAGAAGCAATCCGGTCGAGACCGCGCACCCCAACGCGCACAAGCCACCGAGGTGGTTCGCATTCAAGAGTGGGCCGAGCACCGGTGGTGATGCCTGCTCGGGCGTGTACAGCCCGTACAGCGTCGACGCGTCGAAGACCGTGTGGATCGCCACCACGACCACGGTGACCAAGCAGATCCCGGCGACGGCGCTGAGACATGCGAGTCGCCCGCGCTCGGAGTGGGCGAATCGAAGCGCGATGACTGCGACCCCGAGCAGCGTGACGAAGTAAGCGATCGCGCGCAGCGTCCCGGGAACGTCGAGCGTGATGGCATCCCACGGCGACACTCCCGCCAGGCTCGCGCCGTCGTTGCGGAGCCCGTCCCCGATCGGATTCAGGGCATCGAGCCAACCTGCAGGCCACGGTACGAGCTGGAGTAGCGTCAACACGAGCGCGAGCAGGATCGTGATGATCAGAGGCGAACGGCCGAGGCCTCGTCGCGATGTCACGAGCGGGACGAGAGCCAGCCCGACCAGCAACGCATCGATCGCGGCGATCCAGCGCAGCGCGCTTCCGAGCGCGAGCACGCACCACGTCAGCGCGACGACGCCGACGCCGATCGAGACTTTGTCTCGAAGCCGCATCGCCGCCGCCTACCAGGCGCGTTCCGGGACGAAGACCTGATCGCCGGGCATCACCGGGAAGTTGGGACGTGTCCCCTCGGCGATGCTCTCGACCGGGATCTTGTAGATCGCCGGCTTACCGTCGAGCATGCGCGTCACCTTGACCATGTTCTTGCGTGCGAGCGGGGAGAACCCACCGCTGTCGGCGATCGCGTCGACGATCGTCATCCCAGGTGCGAACTTGATCGAGCCGCTGCGCGCGACCTGACCGAACACCGACAGCTTCTGCGAGTTGATCTCGGCGACCGTGATGTTGACGATCGGGTCGATCAGATACCCGTCCGCCAGACGCTGCTTCACGTCTTCTTGGATGGTGTGAGCCGTCTTGCCCTGGACAGGCACGCGCCCGATGAACTGGACCTCGATGTCCCCTGCGGGATCGATCACGTAGTCGGCCTTGATCTCGTGGGATCCGTAGTAGATGACCAGCTCGATCTTGTCCGCAGGGCCGAGGGGAATCTGGGTTTCGTCGAATGGCGCGATGGTCGGATAGGTCGCGGGTGGGTTATCCGCGCACCCCGTGGCGAACTGGCCAAGGCTCGCAACCACTCCGAACACGACGAGAAACCGGGCGAGCGCTTTCATGGGGCGGAACGCGAGCTATGTTGCCGGGCACGACCCTAGCGTTCAATGAACATGTAGCAGAAGCTGGACATCCAACCCTGTCGATTGACACGCGTTTTGGACCTTTGTACGCTCTGCTTTAGGTCGAGGAGAAGCCTGTGAAATTCCTGCAAAAGCGATGGCTCGCCGCCATTGCCCTCGGCATCGGGGGAGCCGCGCTAGCTGGAGCTGCGCTCGCGCAATCGGCGCCGCACGGCGACGCCCAAGGGCGCATCGCTGCACTGGCTTCGGAGGTCGAGCAGGACGTCCGACACGTCAAGCACCTCCAGGAGATCTCGCGCAAGCAGCGCGACATCATCAAGCTGACGTGCGTGAACGATCGCATGGTCGAGCTCAAGGCACAGGCGAACATCTTCGATTCCTCGCGTCACGAGGTCGAGCTCGTGAGCGGCCCCAACGGTGGCGCCAACGGGGCGTTGTTCGAAGACATGCAGAACGCAGCACACGCCGTGCATCGCGCGCGTGCAGAAGCGGACGCGTGCGTGGGAGAGCCGGAGCTGTACGGCGAGTCCGTCAACGGCTTCACGTCGCCAACGTTTCCTGACGATCCGACGCTCGGCAACCCGTTCGGGCCGATCATCGAGCCGCCCGGCTACGCGTCGCCGTTCAACTGAAGACGGCGCGTTCGTCTGCCTGGAGCTTGGCAGCGCTCCTCGTACGAGGAGCGCGACCGACTATGCGGCCTTGTCCGGCTTGCCGGGCTTCTCGGCCGGTTCGCGGTAGCCGTAGTAGTTGTAGTAGTAGGTGTCGCGGCCACGAGCGTCGAACTCGTTGAGCACGACGCCGATGATCGTGCCGCCGACGTTGCGCAGCTGACGCGTCGAGCGCTTGATCTCTTCGCGTTGCGTCTTGCCGGCGCGCACGACGAAGATAACGCCGTCGGCCTGCTTCGCTAGCACGACGGCATCGGTCACCGGCTGCAGCGGCGGCGAGTCGAGCACGATCATGTCGAACCTGCTCTCGAGCTCGGCGAGGACCGTCTGGAACCGTTTGGTAAGCAGCAACTCGGCCGGGTTCGGCGGCGTCGGTCCGCACGGAAGTACGAACAGGTTCTCGATCTCCGTCGGCTTGATCACCTCGTCGTACCGGTGGTCACCGAGGATGAGATTCGACAGACCCTCGGTACGCGACACCTTCATCGAGTCGTGCAGACGCGGCCGCCGCATGTCGGTGTCGACCAAGAGCACGCGCTTGCCGCTCTGGGCCATTGTCGTGCCGAGGTAGATGACGTTCGTGGTCTTGCCCTCGCGCGGATTCGCGCTCGAGACGACGATCGTCTTGAGCTTCCGGTCGGCGCTCGAGAACAGCACGTTCGTGCGCAGCGACCGGCAGCACTCGGCCACCGACGACGTCGGGTGCTCGCTGACGTACAGGTCGCGCGCGCGGTCGTCGTCGCTCGACAGGTCGTTCGCAGACAGCATCGGAATGATGCCGAGCACCGGCGCGCCGCTTGCCTGTTGCGCGTCGTTGGTCGACTTGATCGAGCGATCGAGGAACACGACGAGGAACAGCAGCCCGAGCCCGATGACGAGCGCGATTCCACCGGCGAGCATCGCATTGACGCGTGCATCGGGTGCGACCGGCGCTGTAGGGGGAAGTGCCGGGTCGAGCTTCTTGGCGTACGAGCTGTCGCTGCTCGTGTTCATGCGCTCGGTCATCTCGCTCGTCGACAACCGGTTGCGGAGAATCATGTAGCGATCCTCGATGCTCTTCTTGTCGCGGAGCAACTCGTTGTACGCGATGATCTTCGGGCCGAGGGAGAACGCTTCCTTGCGATAGTGCTCGACCTCGTCGTTGAGCGCCTTCTCCGTCGATACCGCGGCTTCATGCGCCTCTTCGACGCCCCCGATGATGCGCTTGGCTTCGGACTGGAGAGCCTCGAACAGGTCATCCACCTTGGCCTTCTGTTTCTGGAAATCGATGTGCTTCGGACCGACTTCCTTCTCGAGCTGCTGGAAGGTGTTGCGCTCCGTGTAGTACTGCGCCCGCAGCGAATCGAACGAACCAACCGTTTCGCCCATCAGCAGGATCGGCGAGTCGACGAGGTCGGGCGAGTGCGCCTCGACGTCCTTCATGCGGGCGAGCTTGGCGTCGATCTCGATTCGATGTGCGCGAGCCTCGTCTTGCTTCTGGGTGAACAGCGTGATGTTGCCCGACACCAGGCTCTGCTGGTTCTCGAGCGACACCGCGAGGAGGTCGTTGTCCTTCTCGAACTGGTAGATCTTCTTCTCGGCGGTCGACAGATTGTTCTCCTCGGTCTCGAACTCCTTGGACAGCACGTCCGATGCTGTCTTCGAGCTCGAGTTGAGAAGATTCTTCGTGTAGTCGATGTACGTCGAGACCTGCCAGTTCGCGAGCTGCGCCGCGAATTGCGGGTCCTCGTTGCGAACGTACACGTACATGATGCGATCCTGATCGGGGTACTTGATCGTGATCGCCGACTGCAGCTTCTCGGTCGCGACGTCGAGCTGCTCGTCCGGCTGAAGGGTCGCGCGCTGCGCGTCGTTGAGGAGCTTCAACTGGAGCTGGTTCTGCTCGACCGTCTGGCGGGTGACCGTGTAGCTCGACAGCACCTGCTTCTGCTGACGGTAGTAGTCGGCGCCGCCGGCGCCCATCGCGAGGAGCTCGGCGCCCTGACCGAGAAGGTCGGGAAGGCGCGGCTCGATCTGGACCGAGGCCTTCGCTTCGAACTGCTTCGGGAGGCGACTCGTATAGACGACCGCACCCGTCGCTACGACCGCAACGAGTGCGAGCACCGCAAGTCCATAGCGTCGAAGCGCGTCGAGATAACGCTTCAGATCGAAGTTGAAGAGCGGCTCTTCAGCCGCTCCTGCTTGAGCCTGCTCCTGCTCGTCCAACGTGACTCTCCGCGCTCGTAGAGCCTGGTTAGTGGCTGTTTCGGCTGGAAGAGTTCATCGCCCGAGCACCAATCAGCGTCAATACGCCGCGCGAATGCCCAACAGGACTTCGTGACGGACGTAACTGGGGTCTTCCATCACACCGTCGACCGTGTAGCGGAAGTTCGTGTTGTCGATCGTGAGGTGGTAGGCCAGCGAGGCTGCCAACCAATCCTTGAAGTTGTATCGAAACTCCGCGGCGCCTAGCGCGAGGAAGTCATCGCGAGTGCCGGTGCCGTACATCGGCATGTCGAAATTCACGATCACGCCGTTGTACTCGCGAAAGATCACGCCAGCTTGGATGAAGGCATCGAATGGCGCGAGGGCGTGTTCGAGCGTCGCGAAAAACTGGTGGTCGCGATAGTAGTTCGCGTTGATCGAGTCGTTGTGTAGGTAGTTGTAGAGGAACGAAAAGTGACCCTGCGGCGCATAACGCCAGCCAAACTCGAGCGCGGCCAGCGCCGACGAGTAGCTCGGGCCGGACGCGTAGAATCCGTTTTGATAGCCCGCACGCGCGACGATCGAGGTCAGCGGCGACAGCAAGGTCTGGACCCCGACCAGTCCCATCAGCGGATAGGACGTGACCTTCACGCTCGACGAGATGCCAGTGTAGACGCCCTGGCTAACATCGGCGTAGACCCGCGTCTGCGGAAGCCATTGATAGCGCAGCGTGAACCCGATGAGGTTCTGGAACCGATCGGCGAACTTCTGAGTGTCCTGCTCGAACGCGTCGACGATGCTCTCGTAGTGGATGATGCCCGCCAGGCTGCGACCCGACGGCGCATACATCACCTGGAGCTTGATGTCGTTGATGTCCCGGTTGGTGTTCGAGTTCGACTCGAAGTTCGTCGGACGGATCAACCGGCTGTAGTTGTCGTACGCGAGGAACTGTAGAGGCTGACCTGGGTGGACGATGCCTCGAAACAACGCACCGAGGCCGAGGCCATCCTGTGCGGTGACGCGATCGTTGTCTGAAAGGTAATAGTCGTAGGACGCGCGGAGGTCCGCACGATACTCGAACTGACCGTAGTCGTTCTCGCCCTGCGTGTGGTCTGCGTCGTGCTCCGTCGTCGCGAGGCGCTTCGCCGATAGCGATCCAGCTCCTACCTCGCCGAGGACGCGCATGAAAGCAGCTGCCGTCGGGTTCGTGTTCGTGAAGAACACGTTCGACACCATGCCGCCCTCGACGCCGATCTGCGGGTGCAGGACTGTGCCTTCGCCCACCTTGACGCCGGCACCCTCGACGATCGCGACGGGGGCTACGGCATCCTCTGGGTCGATCATCGGTGCGCTCTGCGCGTGAGCACTTCCGACCGCCATCACGGTCGCGCCTACGAACCCGAGGAGTCCGAGAAGGGCTTTGAAGCAGCTAGAGCGCAGCGACCGATTCATGAGGGGTTTCGGGTTTTTGAAGGATAAAACCGG
Source organism: Acidimicrobiia bacterium (assembly GCA_036271555.1). NCBI lineage: Bacteria > Bacillati > Actinomycetota > Acidimicrobiia > Acidimicrobiia bacterium. The sequence continues at coordinate 25,923 of DATBAK010000076.1, read as the reverse complement.
CTGTCATCCTCACAGGATGGTCCGGTGAAGTCAACAGATTGAGCCGCCATCCGGGAACGTCGTATGTGGCCGCCCACCCCGTAGGCGTTCAACTTGTATGAACCGCAAAGCAGGGTACAGACTCTGACCGCGAGAACGATGCAGGAGTTGAAGGAGTACGGGTGCCAGCGGAGCGGCACGAACTTTCTCCGCGTGATCTTGCAAGAGAACTACGAGGTCCGGCTGCTCACGAACATCGGGGGCTGGAAGCACGGGTTCTACGAGCTGCCGGCGCGCCTTCATCGCGAGGTCGATTGCTTGATCTGCGTGAAGGATCCCTACGCGTGGCTGCTCTCCCAGTACAATTTCCGTCACCCGAAGAAGGACGTCTCGTTCGAGACGTATCTACGGACGCCGCTGACGGTCGGACGGCCGCCACGCGGCCAGGTCACGAGCTCGAGCCCGGTCCAGCTCTGGGTCACGATGTATCAGCACTGGCTGGCGATCGATCTGCTGCACCGCCGCAAGTTCGTGTTCCGCTACGAGCAGGTCCTGGCCGATCCAGAAGCCTCGATCCGGGAGCTGGTGACCACGCTCGGCTTGCGCCGCCTTCGGCCGCTGCGCCATCGCATCGCGCATCGGCTCGGGATCGCCGAGCATGCCCCGCAGTTCTTCCTGCCCGACGTTCACCTGATGGGTGTACCGAACAACTACCGCGGCAAGGACATCAAGCGCGGCGCGAAGTTCGATGCCGACCGCTACAAGAAGCGGAGCTACTTGAAGGTCTATACGCCGGAGCTGCTCGACCTGATCAACGCCGAGCTCGACCAGGGGCTCCTCGACCAGCTCGGGTATCGTCGCGTCCTCAAGGCGGATCTGCAGCCGGCGGATCCGTCGGTGTCGACGGTGTCGACGGCGTCTCCGGCGGCGTGACGTTCGACGGCGGCGTGCTCGGCGGCCGTGCGCGGATCACGTGAGCGAAGTACGCGGTGTTGAACACGATCAGGATGGCGTGGTTGATGATGCGCGCCACGATCGCGCCGAGCAGCCCGAACTGCGGGATCAGGATGAAGAACATCGCGAGCAGGATGAGCTGGCTCGATAGCCGGCGCGTGTACAGGAATCGCCGGTCCTGTTGCGCGTTGAGGATCGACGCGAGGAATACGAACGGCGATGCCATACATGTCGAAAGCCACAGCCACTTTGCGTATGGGACCGCGTCGATGTAGCGCTGCGAGAAGAACAGAGGGATCAAGATCGGCAGCAGGAAGAACCCGATCAGCCCAAGCGTGATGTATGCGGCGCCGAGCCGGAACATCCGCGGCTTGATGTAGACCCACGCGTCCGCGACCGACGCTGCGGCCGTGACCCCAGGCAGGAACACCTGCTCGAACGCGTTGAAGAACACCTTGACCTGCGCCGGCAGCACGATCGCGACGGACAGGACCGCGACGTCGGCGGGTGTCATGACCTCGCCGACGATCAAGCGGTCGGCGCTGAACACCCATCCGATCAGGGACGCGACCGTGACGTGGTGGCCGTAGCGGATGATTGCGGGGTCGCGGTCGTCGGTCTCCTTGATGTTGCGCAGCCAGAACTGGAGCAAGATGCCGATCGTGGCAGTGGCGCCCTGACCACCCAGCACGACCCACGGAAGCATCGAGTGCGAGGTCGCGCCGGCGGCGACGAATGTCGCGACCGCGACGAGGTTCCCCGACGAGAGCGCGACCTGGCCGATCGTGAGCGCGCGGAACTTGCCCTTCCCGTTCGTGAACGACTGCCAGATCGACGCGAGCTGTGCCGGAATGAACAGCGCAGCCGACACCAGCATCGCCTCGGCGAGGATCGGGTCGGGATACCAGTAGCGAACGATGGCCCACACCGCGATCGCGACCGCGCCGATCGTGCTCGCGATCAGGCGCAGCTTGATGATCGGCCACAGGTTGCCGTCCTTTTTCTTCGCGGCCGAAATCAACGTCGCGTCGTCGAGCCCGGTCAGACAGAAGCTCGCCACGACCGACGCGACGGCGACCAAGATCTGATAGCGGCCGTACGAGTCCTTGGAGAAGTAGTGCGCCCACAGCGCGCTTGCGAGGAAGCCTGCCCCGGCGACGAAGCCACGGGACACGACGAGGATCGCGATGGAGCGCAGGCTGCCGTCAGTTCGGCGTATCGAGCGTCGTCCCACGAGTGTCCTAGGTGGAGGTTATACCGAGCTGCTATACACAGCGCGATGCAGTCCGCGGACGTCAAGCGCTTCTACGAGACCTACAGCGACGAGATCGTCGCCAAGCGGCTCGAGTCGCCGTTCCCGCTGCGACGTCACGCTCATCGCCAGGGCTATCGCACGATCCAATCGTACGTGCGTCCGGGGATGACGGTTCTCGATGCCGGCTGCGGTGAGGGAGTACTCGCATGGTACCTCGCGGAAGCCGGCGCGATCGTGACCGCGATGGACATCTCGCGGCCGAACCTCGAGAACGCATCGAAGTTTCTCGCCGAGCGAGGCGTCGCGGATCGGGTGACGCTCGTGCACGGCGACGCCGAGAGCCTACCGTTTCCCGATGCGAGCTTCGATCTTGTCGTGAGCTCGCATGTCCTCGAGCACCTACCGGACTTCGACCGGGGGCTCGCCGAGATCCGGCGCGTGACGCGGTCGCACGCCGTCGTCGCGTTGCCGACGTGCCTGAACCTCGCGGCGGCCTCGCAGCTCGGCGGCGCCAGCTTCTGGCGACCGTCGAAAGCCGCGCCTCTCGGGCTGCTTCGCGGCTTGTGGCGCATCGTCGCGAACCTGCGCAACGAGGGTGTGCAGGAAGGCTACGCGGGCACCGACGAGCTGCCGCACGTGTGGCGCTACCCGTGGGTCATGAAGCGTCGGCTCGAAGGGGCTGGCTTCGAGATCGTACGCTTCGAGGCAGCGACGCTTGTGGTGCCGTACTTCTCCGCGCTGTTGCCCCTCGTCGAGATCCTCGAGCGTTTCAAGGCGAGCCCGGTGTTGCAAGACCTCGGCTACGGCTCGGTCGCGTACGTCCGCAAGCGGGCGTGACGATGCGGCTCCTGTTCCTCGCCGGCGACCTCACCACCACGAGCGGGTGGGGGACCTACTGCAACGGCTTCCTGGCGCGCGCGCGCGCGGTTCACGGCGACGATGCGGTCGCGTGTCCGCCGCTCGCGAGCCTGGACCGCAGTTGGCGTTGGCGCGAGCTCGGTACGCCACGCGACCTCGCTCGGCTCGTCCGGCTCGCGCGGGGTAGCGCGCTGATCCACGCGCTCGTCGAACCGGCCGCGCCACTGGCGCTGGCGCTGGCCACGCTCGCGCGATGCCGGTTTGTCGTGTCGGCTCATGGGACCTATGCGGACCTCGCGGCGTATCCGAGGAGACAGCGCGCGGCGATCAGGTTCGCGTTTCGGCGCGCAGCAGCCATACTGCCCGTGAGCTCGTACACCGCGACCGTGGCGCGCCGAAGCTTCGGTGACGTGCCGATCGCCGTCGTGCCGGGTGGATTCACGCCGCCGCCGCTGCGACCGCAAGCCCGCACGACGACGAGCGAGGTCCCGCGCCTGCTCTCGGTCGGCGTGCTCAAGGAGCGGAAAGGCTTTCACACGCTCCTCGTCGCGATCGCGCGGCTGCACGCGCGCGGTGTGCGCGTCGCGTGCGACATCGTCGGGCCGATCCCATCGAAGGCGTATCGAGCACGGCTGGACGGCCTCGTCCGCGATCACGACCTCGGCGCGGACGTCTCGATCCGCGGCGTCGTATCGGCGGACGAGCTGGCAGCGTTGTACGCGGGCGCGGATCTGTTCGTGCTCGCGTCGGAGCATGTCGGCCCGGCGTTCGAGGGTCTCGGGCTCGTGTACCTCGAGGCTCTGTCTTACGGCGTGCCGGTGATCGGGAGCCACGACTCTGGCGCGATCGACGTCATCCGTGACGGCGTGAACGGCCTGCTCGTCACGCCCGGCTCACCGGAAGCGCTCGCGAGCGCGATCGCGCGCATCCTCGGCGATGCATCGCTCGCCGGGGCGATGCGCTCCGTAGCCCCGGACAGCGCACGCGGGTTCACGTGGGACGAAGTCGGGACGCGCATGAACGCGGTGTGGACCGCACACGCACGCTAGGCTGCGTCTGGCTTGAAGCGGTCCTTGAGCGCCAGGAACCGAGACTCGTAGAGGCGATAGCTCGCCGCCGCGACGACGAGTGTGATCGACAGCGTCGCGATCCACCACGCGATTTGGTTGGGCCAGAACCCGAGCCGCGTCTTGAACGGCCACACCTTTCCCAGAAGCACGATCACGATCCAGTGATAGACGTACGCGCCATAGCTGACCTTGCCGACCCACATCAGCTTCGGGCGGCGCAGGAACCGTCGCCACGCGCCATCCTCGGAAGCCGCGAGACACGCGACGATCGCGCACGCGAACAACGCTTCGATCGAGACGTAGCCCCACCACACCATCTCCGGATCCTCGGCGCGGAAGTGCCCGGTCAACACGGCTACGGCGACGATCCCTGCGACAGCCGCGGTCGCCACCGGGACCATGAGGCGCTTCAACAGCGCGACGCCGTCCGGCGAGCGCACGACGACCGCGACGAGCCCACCAAGCGCGAGCGTGTCGATCCGGGTGAACGTCAAGAAATGCAGCGTGTGCGTCTCGAACGTCCCGGTCTCCATCAACACGATCCGCAGGGCGGCGGCGATGGCGACGGCGGCGCCGCACATCGGCGCGATCGCGCGCCTCGGGAGAGCCCAGATCAACAGCGGCCACACGAGATAGAACTGCTCCTCGATCGCGAGCGACCAGAAGTGGTTCAGCATCCGGATCCGGTAGTCGTCCGGGTGGATCTGCAGCCAGTTCTGCAGATAGACCCAGTAGTACGGCACGGCCGCTGACGAGCCCGCCATCGCGTGCGACACGACGCCGACCGACACGACCGTCAGCACCGCGTAATACAGCGGCAGGATCCGGAGCACGCGACGGGCGAAGAAGCTCTTGAAGTAGTGCCGGCCGTCTCGTGAGTCGAGGAGGATCCCCGTGATCAGGAACCCCGACAGCACGAAGAACAGGTCGACGCCCGTCCATCCGGTCTCGGTGATCCGATAGAACGTCTCCTGCGCCGTATTCGCGGTCGTGTCGGTACCACGTGCGTGGAACACGAACACCGACAGGATCGCGAGCGCGCGGAGCCCGTCGAGCTCCGGTACGTGACGCCCGGGTCGGCTCATTCGGACTCCTCTGCGGCTCGCTTGTCGACGCCGACGACGTCAGCGACAGGCGTGCGGCGCGCCCGTCGCGTCGCTGGCCGGGCATGTCCCGTTGCCGCTGCCCGGCGGGAAGTTCGTCGACTTCGCGCACACCTTGCCCGCGTTGCGTCCCGTGTCACCGGGGCACACCGTGTTCGTGCCGTCGCAGTACTCGCGGTTGTCGCAGAAGCTGCTGACGTAGTCGCGGCAGATCGTCGTCGACGGGATCGCAGCGCACGTGCCGTTCGCCTGGTTGGTGAACTTCGCCGCGCAGCCGTGGCAGTCACCCGCAACCCCGGTGCCCGCGGCACCGGCGCTCTTGTGGTTGCCACCGCATGCCTGGTCGCAGCACACGCCATCGACGCAGAAGCCCGTGGCGCATTGCGTGCTACCGGTGCACGTCGTGCCGTTCGTCGACGATGCCGTGATGACGCGCGTCGCGACGCGAGCCGTGTCGAGTCGCTGGACCGCGTACGCCACGCGGAAGCCAGGGCTCGTGCCGCCGAGCGCGAGCACCGTCGGCGACAGTTCGTCAGCCGTCGAGTTCGTGACGACGAACTCGGTGCCGGACGGCGTTCCGTTCGAGTTAACCTGCTGACCGAACACGTCGCTGTTTCCGGCGCGGTTATCAGCCCACACGACCAAGATCCCGGTGCCGTTTCCGCTGAGAGCCGGCGTCGTCTGCTGGGTCACCACGGAGCTCAGCTGGATGCCGTTCGGATCGGAGACCGTCAACGAGCTCGAGCCGCCGACGAGTCGCGAGCCGAAGATGTCGCTCTTGCCGGTATTGCGACGATCCGACCACACGACAAACGACTCGCCGGTGAGCGACGTCACTGCCGGGGTGAATTGACCGACCCCAGCGCTCGTGATCTGGATACCGGACGTGTCGAGGACGACCCCGGCCGTCGACACGCGAGCTCCGAAGATGTGGTTCACCGGCACCTGGCGCTTGTCCTGCCAGACCACGATGAACTGACTCGCCGTGGGGTCGAACGTCACGGACGGTGAGGTCTGATCGCCGGCCGCGGCCGAGATCACGATGTCGGCAACGCTCACCGTGCCCGAGCTGTTGATGAGAGCCCCGTAGATATCGAACGACGTCCCGCTGCGCCGATCCGCCCACACGGCAAGCGCGACCGAACCGCTCGACGCGACGGCAGGCGACAGCTGATCGCCCTTGGCGGTCGTGATTGGCGTGCCTGCGGTATCGAGCACCGTGCCGGTGCTCAGCGCAACGCGTGCAGCGAAGATGTCCTTGTCGACGTTGTTGCGCGTGTCCGACCACACGACCAGCGAGTTCGACCCCAAGTCGGTGGATGCCGACGGCGAGATCTGCGCGTTGGCAGCGTTCGATACGGTCAGCGCAGTCGCGTCGAGCTTCGTGTTGCTCGCGTTGAAGCGGACGAGCTCGATGTTGTTGCTGAATACGCGGCTGTCACTCCAGAACATGCCGAAGATGGAGCCGGCGCGGCCCATGGTCGGCTGCGTCTCGCGGTTGTTTCCCGTGCCGATCGGTCCAGCGGTGCCCACAGCGCCGGCTGTCGAGATCGTCGCGCCGAACGTCTGGAACGCGTTGTCGTCGCGGAGATCGCGCCAGATGCCGTAGAAACCGGACGGCGACGTGGCCACCACAGGGTTCTCCTGCGGCTGCGCGGCCGTCGAGATCGCGAAGTTCGAGCCGCTGAGCGCGAAGCCGGTCGTCATCAGCTGGCCGAACACGTCGTAGTTTGTCGTGTTGACGTTGCGAAGGTCTTCCCACACGACGAGACACGTCGTGGACGTGCACTCGATGTTGGGCGTGTCCTGGCTCTGCGTGACCTCGGCGATCACGAGGCCGCCGACCGATGCCGACCCTTCGGTGTGGTGGTCGAGCACGGCGCCTGCCGTCGACACGCGCGTGCCGAAGACGTCCGTGCCGGTCGATGTTCCACCGGCGTTGGCGAACACCACGTCGAAGTTGGTGCCATCGAAGGTCGCGTTGGACTGCGACTGCGTGCCGCTGCCGGCCGACACCGCGAAAGCGGAGCCGTGCAGCGCACCTGCGGTGGTCACGAGCTGGCCCTCGAGGTCCGTGTTCGTCGAGTACGTCACGAGGTAATCGCTCGAGGTCGATGCAGCCACGCCCATCGGCTCGACGACGGCAGCCGTCGCGATCTGGAACGCGGTCCCGAAGCTCGTGCCATTGAAGATCGAGGCCATTGCCGCGCTGCCGGCATTCCAGGTCAGGAGTGCCGTCCCGTTCGAGCGCGTCGCGATGGCCGGGCGCTGCTCGTTCGCTGCGGTCGCCGCGACCGAGCCGATTGCCGTGACGACACCGGTCTTGCTGACCTTCGCCGCCACGATGTTGGCCGCCGACCCACCGCCCGTCAGGAAGTCTTCGTACGCGACGATGTAGTTCGTGCCGTTGAAGCCCACGGTCGGACGCGACTGGATGCCCGTGGTCGTAGCGATCTTGATCCCGAGGGGGTCGAGGACAGCGCCGGTCTGGCTGATTCGAGTGCCCCAGATGTCGCTATCGGTGCCGTCGCGGTCGTCCGACCACACGGCGAGGTAGTTCGTACCGTCGAACGCGATCGCCGGCTGGATCTGGTTCGCGCCCACCGGCCCGGTCACCGGGTTGTCCGCGATCACCTCTGCCGACACGGTCGGGTCGAGGAGAGCTGGGAAGGTCGACTCCGCGAGCACGCTGCTCGGGATCGTCATGCGAACCAAGCCGTCCTCGTATTCGGCCGAGATCGCCCACTCGCCGCCAGCGGCGTCGACCCACACAGCGTTGCTGTAGCGAATCATCGCGCCATCGGCGCCGACGAAGTGCAAGCCGCTCGCGGTCGTCTGCTGGTAGTGATAGCCAGACACCGTGACCTCGACGACGAGGTCGGCGTCGGCATCGCTCGGCGGCGTCGCGAACGACCACTCCTGGTGCAGGTCGTCGGGGTCGTTGTGAAGGTGCTCGACGATGTCACCACGCGCGATCGACACACCACCGTCGTCGTCCAGGCTGGTGCTATTTGCTGCGCCCGCCAGAACGGTGTCGTCGGCGGCGATACGCGTGGTCTCGAGGGTGATCGGGGCGTGCGGGGTGCGCTGGCCGCCCGTGTACGTGTAGGGCGTGAACGACACGATGCCGTCGGCAACGTTCGTCGACTGACTCCGATACCCGCCCGTGAACCCGTTGCCCTCGGGCTGGAACGCGAGCACGACGCCACTCGCGGTGCGAGCGATGCGCTCGGGGCCCGCGAACAGCTGGGTCGGAGCCGCATCGGGCTGATCGGTAACGGGAGCCTGGTCGGGTCCGTCGCCACCCTGGCATCCCATCACGGCGATGACGGCGCCGAACAGCAACGAACGCAGCAAGCTCGCATGGCTAATCACAATAGATCCCTTCTTCAAACTCGGAGCCAGGATAACCCAACACCGCATACGCGGTTTGTGTCCGGTTCACGCCTCAACGTTTATTCGACCGTCAAGGGCCGGCGATGAAGTTCGCCTCGATCTCGGCAGAGCCGAGCGCGCGGTCGTAGACAGCAACCAGGGCATACGTCCCCGTCCACGCCCGCATCAAGGTGTTGTTGTCGTTGGCGAGCACCATCTTGTAGGACCCGTCCCACTTGAACGGTGCCTCCGGAGGCGTCGAAGCGATCTGCTGTCCGTCGACGTAGAGCGCACGGTTCGTATCGTCCGCCACGAGCACGATGTGAGTCATCACACCAGCCACGACCACGTTCGGTGCCGGCAGCAGGTCAGGGCCACCGTTCTGCCATGCCGGGTCAGTCATGTTCGTACGGACTCGTCCCATCCACTGATCGCCGACCTGAAAGATCGAGATGTCGCGCGAGCTCACACTGGAGTCGATCCCTGCCACCGTCGCGGGTGTTGTAGGGCTACCCTCGCTCGAAGCTGCGGGGTCGACCCACGCCTCCAGCGTGACTCCGTGGCCTCCGAGGACGGCCTGGCTGAGGCGGGTCGCCGAGCCAACGTCCGACAGCAACAACGTCGGTCCAGCCACGGTCATCGTACCCGCGCCCCAGGTCACCGCGCCCTTGCTGATCGACAGCGGTACGGCGGGGAGAACGCCGCTGGTCTCGTTCGCGACGCTGCCGCCTCCATCGTCGAACGTCCACAGCGCAACGAGGCCGCTGGTCACGCGTCCACCCGAGTTCCCGTCGTTCGAGGCATCGCCGTTTGCGTCGGGCAGGACGTGGGAGGCATCGCTCACACCGTCCACGGAGGAGTCGGTTGGAGTCGCGTTCGACGGACTGAACGAGCAGCCCATCAAAAGGAAAGCTCCGAGCCCAACCCTCACCGGGCGAGCATATACGAAATCGCCCCTACGCTCGGGTGAAGCCGACCTGACGATCGATTTCGCGGCCGATGCGATCACAGTTGCGGATCACGTAATCGACCTCGGCGAACGGCGTGGGCTCGTCACCCTGGCCCTGCAGATTGCGGCCAAGTGACTGGATGATGCGTAGGTGCGGCGACTCCTTGCGGAGCCGCTGCAAGCCGTAACGGCCCCGGTCCGGGACCGCCTGGAGCAGCGCGCCACCCGCCTCGACAATCGATCGACCGACCGCGCGTCGGATCTTCGAGTCTTGGAGGGTCGACAACGTCGCGAAGTCGCTGAGCATGTCGACGACGATGCGTCCGGTCGTGCCCTGCAGCGTGAGCGTGCGCCGGTTCTCGCGGCAGTTGGCCGAAAACTGGAACGAGGCGATCGTGTGACCACCTGAGAGCGTGACGAGGATCTCATCGGCTGACGTTCCCGGAGGCGCGGTCGGCGTACGGATCGCGGTCACGTTCGCGACCTCGAGCGGACCCGCGAACCAATGAGTCAGGTACAGCTCGTGCGGGAGTGTCTCGAACCAGCGGCCCCCGGGGAGCTTGTGCGACCAGTGCTTGTCGCCGACGAGCATCCGGTCGGTGCTCTCGTGAGTGAGGAACTCGCGGTGGACACGGATGACCTCGCCGATGCGTCCGGCATCGACCCAGCGCTTCGCGAGCTGGATGCTGTGCAGAAACTTCGCGTTGTGGATGACCGCGAGCTTGCACTTCGCTTCGGTGACCTTCGCAGCCATGCGCTCCCAGTCGGCTAGCTTCGTGACGACGGGCTTCTCCATCACGAGGTGGCGCTTGCGCGCGATTGCCTGCTCCGCGATCGCGGCGTGGCTCTGCGGGGGCGTACAGACGTCGACGATGTCGCATTCTTCGACGAGCTGGTCGAGGCGATCGTAGACCGTTTCGACACCGAACTCACCTGCGCGTTTCTTCGCCTGCTCGAGATTGGTGTCGAGCACGCCGCGCACGCGAAACCCGGGCGTGCGCTGCCATGCCGAGAGATGCGCAGCCGAAATCAGACCGCAACCGACGATGCCAACCGAGAACTGCGTCATGTGTGCCTCGCGAGCGCGCGCTCTAGGACGGCCGCGACATGGTACCGCGCGCGACCACGGTCGTGGAGATGTCGACGGATGAATGCTTCGCCAGCGGTTCGTCGCTCGGCGGGTGGCGCGAGAAGTTGCTCGATGTCGCGCGCGAGCGCGTCGTGTCGAAGTGGGGTTGCCGCGCCCTGCTGGACGTACTCGAACGCGTAGCCGTGTCCCGGGATCTCGAGCACGCCGATCGGGCGATCGAAGACGAGCGACTCGAGACCGACCGTCGAGGTCAGGACGATCGCAGCGCGCGACGCTGCGATCGCCGCGAAGATCGAGGCCTCGGGTGCCAGCGTCACGAGGTCCGCGATCGGGCTCGCGTCCGCGACGCGACGGAAGTCGGCCGGATCCTCGTGCGCGTGGTTCTTGACCAGCACGGGGATCCCACGGGCGCGTAACAGCGGCGCCGCCTCGGCGAGCACGCGCGCGAACAGATCGAGCTTGATCCGCTTGTCCCCGTAGCCCTGGATCTCGATCGGGTTCGACAGGAACGCGAGCGGCGCGGTCGCGAGCTTGTGGCGCGCGAGCAGCGCCGCGGCCCCGTCGCGCCACGCTCCAGGATCGAGCGTGTCGAGCCGAGGCGCGCCGGTGACCTCGATCACGCGCGGCGCGACCCCGCTCGCGACGAAGTAATCGCGGCTGCCCTCACCCCACGCGCACACCACGTCGACCGCCGCACCGTACTGCGGACCGCGATAACCATCCGGGAGCGGGAACCGGATGCCTTCCTGCATCAGGACGGTCGCGACGCCCCGCGCACGCATCGCTGCGACGAGCTCGCTGTACGGATACACCGCGTCGTTGGGCACCACGACGACACGTGCGTGCCGCAGCAACACCCGCATCGCGGGTGCAAGCACCAGCGACCACACCGCGCGCTTGGCGATGCTGCCGCGGCTCCAACCGACCGCGTGTTCGCTCGCCAGCGCTGGCTGGCCGCGGCGCTTGCGCAGGTTCAGCGGGATGACCCGCCGCGCGCCCGCGGGTGTCTCGAGCCCGCGCAACTCGGCCAGCGACAGGAGATCGCACGCGATGCCGCGCGACCGCAGCTCCGCGGCCACCGGGGCCATCATCTCGAGATGATGCTTGGGATTCGTGAACACGAACGCGATCGACACGGTCATCCGTACATCGGGACGAGCTCGCTGTAGAGCGCGTCCACTTCGTCGAGTTGGAGGGCAGAAGACCGGAGATAGACCGGACGCAGGTTGCGATACACGAACGACGCCGCGGGTTGGTGCGCGACCCACGCGCGATCGATGCCGGTCAGCAGCGTCCGATGTGCGCGGAACAGCGGCCCGTGGACACGCGATAGGTGCGTCATCAACAGCTCGGGATCGCTCGCGTGCAATACGTCTGCGAACGCGCGCGCGCCGCGGCCGCGACGGATGGTGACGACGAAGCAGCGTCGTTGCCCGGAGACGAGCAGGAGCTGTCCGCACCGGTACGCGCGATGGTCGCGTGCGATGGTCAGCTCGTCGGTGGTCAGCGCCGCGTCGAGCGCGCGCGGCGACGTGACCACCTCGACCCGGTGCGCCGACCACGCTCCCGTAAGCCCCGACAGCGGAGTCGCGACGATACGCTCGCTAGCGCGGTGCTTGAACTTGAAGAAGTCGAGGATCTTCGCGACCTCTTCGGATGCCGAGAAGCACGTGAACGAGACGTCTTTGTCGGCGAACAGTGCCGCGAACATCTTGAGCGTGTGACCGCGATGCTTGTCGTCGACCGCGATGCTGGTCAGGTTGCAGCACCGGACCGTTGCCCCGCGGATATCACGCCGCGAATAAATCGCGCCGATGAACCCGCACACCGCGCCGTCGACGTCGAGCACGATGCCGAGGTCAGGCTTGTCCACGGAGGCAAGCCACGAATAACTCAAGAAGCGGCGGTAGCGACCTGGTGACGCGCGGTCGCCGCTACCCCCCAGTGCGCGCGCCAGATACGCAGACACGGCATCGAGGTCCGAGGCCTGCGCGCGTCGGATCGTGCCTGCCATCGCGGCCACTACGTCACGCCGAGCGCGATCAGGGCGCGTTCGATCTCCGCGACGCTGACGAGCTCGACCGCGCGCTCGGGCTCGAACGACACGCCGAACTCGCCTTCGAGCGCCACGATCAGCTGGATGTGGTTCATCGAGTCCCATTCCTCGACGGTCGTCGAGCTGGTCGTGTCGTCGATCGTGCTCGGTGGAATATCGAGCGCCACGGCGACAACGTTGCGGATGCGCGTCTTCAGATCGGTTGCGGCGGTCATGACTCCTCGAACAACTCGAACGCGAGTGCCGGCGGGGCAAGTTGGGTGAGGTCCAGCCGCCAGCAATTCGGACGCTCCCCGTCGGGCACGAACCCCGTGCTCGCGAAGAAGCCCGCCGCAGGTTTGTTCTTCTTCGTCGGGATCCACTCACCGAGGAGCGCCGTCGCGTGGGAACGCGCGCGGCGAGCGACCGACCACAAGAGTGCGTTCTCGACGCTACGCCCGAGCACCCGACAGCTCATGAGGAAGCTGTCGAGCACGTAGGCGTCACTGGCCGGCGACGGCAACGCGATCGCGAGCGCGACGAGACCATTGTCACCGTATCGATCCGCGACCCGCATCCACAGGGCGATGGCCCCATCTCGTGCGAGCATCGCCTGTAGCGCCGCCTCGTCGTGGCGGCGCGTCGTCACGTTGAACTGGTTCGTCTTCGCGAGCAGCTGGGCGGCGCGTGGGAGGGTCGCGGTGTCGAGCCGACCGATCGTCGCCGTCATCTGCAGCGCGTGCAGGAATTCCTCGACGGAACCCGTGCTGTGCTCGAGTGCGACGCGTTCGCGCTGCTGGATATACTGCTCCGCGCGCTGCCGGTCCTCGGCGGTGACGACGAGGTGATCGAACGCGCCGCAATCGTCCAGCGCGGCTACGTAGCCGACCGGATCGCCCGGCACGTCGACGACGGTCACCTCGGGCAGCTGGTCACGGACCCACGCTCGCTCCACCGGGCTATCGTCGAAGAACACCAGGCTGTCGATGCCGATCTCGAGCTCCGCGGCGATCGTGCGGAGGCTGCTGGCCTTGTCGTTCCAGTGGATCTGCATCGCCGCGAAGTCATCGCGCGTCAGCACCATGTCGCGATGGCTCGCGAACAGCTCGTCGACGTCTGTCGCGTTGTTCTTGCTCGCGATCGCGAGCAGCACGCCACGGTCGCGATAGCCGCGAAGCACGCGCTGGAACGTCTTGTAGACGCTACCGGGATAGTCCTCACCGAGCGCGATCCCGGCCAGGCCGTCCTCGCCGAGCACGCCACCCCAGAGCGTGTTGTCGAGGTCGAGAACCAGGCACTTCGCCGGCGCGCGCCGCATGGCACGCAGGGTTCGTGCGGTTCGGGCTGCGACGGCGATCTGCGCGGCAGCTGTCAGCGGCACGCGCGCGAGAGCCTGCAGCTTCGCGTCGTACCACTGGCGCGTCCCGAGCTCGCTCGCGAGCCGCGCCACGTCGAGCATGATGACGCCGGGGATCGAGGTACATGCGCGCGCAAGGCGGCGATCGAGCTCCGCGACCGCGTATTGCTGGCCGTGCTCGAGCGCGACGTCCGCGAGTCCGGCGACGAGCCGTTGCGGCGGTGCCTGGTTCCACAACACGACACGCGCGGCCGAGTCGGTGCGGAGCGCGCGGACGAGGCCGACAATCCGTGACACGTAACCGTCGATCGCCGCGTCGGTCGCCGTCGACAGGAACTGTGCATCGAGCTCCGGCGCGAGATCCTCGAGACGCGGCGCGACGATTACGACGTCGGGGGCGGCCGTCCAAAGCGCGCTTTCGCGATCGAGCACCAGTTGCTCGAGCTGATTGAACGGCCCGGTCTCGACGGCGGCATCGAGTCCTCGTCGCGCGCACTCGACCAAGAGGTACGGCACGAGCAAATCGAACGTGAAGCTCGCGAGCACGAACACGCGGACCGGGGCGAGACCGTCACGGGCATGCGCGGGTAGCGCCGCGAGTCGCCGCGCCGCGAGTAAATACGATGCCGGTTTGGAGTCGACCGAGGACAGGATGTCGGCAACGGAGCCAGGACCGGACGCAGGGACAGACGCAGGATCGCTCATCGAACGGCTGCTACTGGATGCTCGTGGACGCGAACGTGTTCATCGGTCGGATGGAGAGCTGCCCGCGGTCGCGTAGATGCGCGGCACGCCGAATGATTTTCTCGAGCGTCTCGAGCTGGCGGTCGGTATCGTAATAGAAGTTCGACGGATGAAACCAGAGGTGGAAGGTGCCGCCTCGGCACGCTCGCGACAAGCCAAGCTCCGCCTTCGCGACGATCGCCGCCGGATGTACCGCGCGCCGCAGTCCGTTGCGTGCGAGCAGCAGCATCGAGCTCGGTAGCTCGACAAGCCCGTCGTGCTCGATCGGCTCGACGACCGCCGGCGGGACTGGCAGCATCTTGTCGGCCAGGTTCGCGACGCGACCGGCGACCGCACCAAGCCTCCGGCGCACGGCGATGTGCCAGCCGAGGTCGACGCTGCGGAACACGCGGATTCCGACCGCGCGCAGCAGATCGAGATGGGCGACCTGGTTGCGCGGAAACACGAACGACGTAAACGGTAGGCCGTGCCGCCCGTGGATGTCGCGCGCGGCCTCGAGGTCGGCGCGCAGGTCGTCACGACTGGCGCTGCCGAAGTAGATGTGCGCGTAGCCGTGCGAGCCGATGTCCTGCTCGACGCGCGCACCGCGGATCTTGTCGACGAGATCGGGCGCGTACCAGATCTCGCCGCTGCGCTCCGCGTCCCGATCGAGCAAGCGGCCGACGATTGCCCACGTCGCTGATACGTCGTGGCTCTCGAACATCGCGACGAGTCGACCGACGATGTCGCGCTCGCGCTCCGCACACCGTACATGGACGTCCGCGGATGGCTTGTCCCACGTTCCCCACGCCAGCTCGAGGTCGATCGAGATGCAAAGGGAGCCGGCAGCCACGGCCAACAGGTAGCATGGCCGTCTCACCGTGACATCCGTCCGGCCGATCCCAGCGATCGCGCGAGCATTCACGCTCGCCGACCAGCGCGAGTTCGCCGAGCTGTCGGGCGACTGGAACCTGCTGCACGTCGACCCGGTGGCGGCGCGGCGGACTCTGCTCGGCGCACCGGTCGTGCACGGCGTGCATCTCGTGATGTGGGCGCTCGAGGGAGCTCTTGCAGGCGCGAGTGGCGAGGTCGTGGTGGATCGCGTCCGTGCCGCGTTCCGCAACCCGGCGTACCTCGATCGCGAGCTCGTGGCGCGGTTCGACACCGACACCATCGAGGTCCGTGACGACGGGCGCGTCGTGCTCGATCTGGCGTTCCAGATGCGTGACGCGTCGCACGTGCGCGCCAACCGCATCCTGCAGCCGCCCGGCTCGGCCGACGCGCTCGACCGGTCGTTCGACGACGCCGCCAGCGCTAGCGGCGCTCTCGTGCTGATGCTCGATGTCGAGCGTGCGTCTCGTACGTTCCCGGCGTGTGTGGCGCGTCTAGGCAATCTCGCAGTGGCCGAGCTCCTCGCGACGACGCGCCTCGTCGGCATGATCGCTCCCGGACTCCATTCCCTGTACGCGGGTCTCGCGCTGACCTCTCAGCTACCGCACGCGGGCGGCGACGCGGTATTGCGCTACGAGGTGGCGAAGGCGATCGCGCGCTACTCGTCGATCGCGCTGTCCGTGCGCGGCGCGGTTTGGAGCGGCACGCTCGACACCTTCTACCGACCGCCACCCGCGGTCGTGCCTCTCGATGAGGTGGTGCGACTCGTCGCACCTTCCGAGTACGCCTCTCAGCGTGCGCTCGTCATTGGCGGATCCCGCGGGCTCGGCGAGGCGCTGGTCAAGGCGCTCGCCCTCGGCGGCGCCGACGTCGCCTTCACGTACCGCGTTGGCGAACGCGACGCGGCGAGGGTCGCTGGCGAGCTCGCTGCAACGGGACATCCAGTGCGCTCGTTCGAGTTCGATGTGCTCGCTCCGGGCGTGCTCGCGCAGCGATGGGGAGCGAGCGCACCGCCGACGCATCTCTATTACGTCGCGAACCCGGCTCCGAGGTCGGAGCGCGAGCTCGCGATGCGTGTGCTCGCGACGAGCCTCGATGACGTGGTGGCCGAGACCATCGCGCTCGGCGCCGCGGCGATACCGCTCGTCGTGTGGGTACCATCGACGGCGGTCCTCGACGGGCCGGGCGGCCCAGCGGATCTTCGCGCCGCGAAGCTCGCCGTCGAAGCCGCATGCGCGGAGCTGCCGGCGCGGTTCCCGGTCACGGTGCACGTGCCGCGGCTCCCGAAGTTCGCCACGGATCAGTCGGCCGCGCTGATCCGCGTCCCTCTGCCGTCTCCGATCGCTATTGCTGTCGACGAGCTGCGTCGGCTCGCGTCAGGGTGATGCGGATGGCGCCGCGGCGGGCCCAACCGCAAACATCGCGGTGCCGTTCGGTAGCGCGCCGATGTCGGGCGCGCCGGTGTCCGAGGTCGCGAGCACATCGGGCCAATCCTTCGGCACCGGCTGGCCGGCGTCGATCGCTGGGCTGCCGCCGCCGAGGCGTGCGTCGAGCGGCACTCCAGCGATCACGCTCGCGAGCTTCGGGTCGCCGTAGACGTCGTGCGCGCCGAAGCCAGGCGCGTAGACCTGCTTGCTCGCCTCGAACACCTTGGACTTGCGAAACTGCTTGAAATAATCGATGCCCGCGTTGGCGGTCAGGCTCCACAGTAGGTTCCCGTCGACCTGAAGGTCGTCGGTCGCGTTGGCGAACGAGAGGCCGGGCTTGCCGCTGACCTGCAAGAAGATGTTGTCGAACAAGCGACGCTTCGTGCCCTTCGTCCCCATCACGAGCATCGCGCCGTAGTAGTTGCGGAACGCGTTTTCGGCCGTGACGATCGTGTTGTGATAGACGAACAGCGGCTCCCACGTGGGGCTGCCGTGGTCGCCGCACATGCGGCTGGCGAGCATGCCGGCCTTGTTGCCGCTCGCGTCGAGGTCCGCGTCCTTGGCGATCCAGTTGTAGGTCGGCTCGCGCAGATCGAACACGTTGCGAAAGACGTAGACGCCGGGGCCGACGGTGTTGCTCGTCGTCTTGTGCTGCGCGTGAGCGATCACCGTGTACACGCGCGAGATGTAGTTCTCGTAGATCTGCACGTCCTCGGGAACTGAATCTCGCGGGGGCAGTGCGAGGTAGATGCCGTCGTCGTTGAAGTTGTCGATGCGGTCGTGATGCAGCCGCAGCTTCTTGATGCTGTCGACGATGATCCCATCGTGGCTGTCGGTCAGCTCGTCGTACGCGATCTCCCAGTCCTCGCTCTGCGGGGCTTTGTTGCCGGCGACGAACAGGTACTGCGCGCCACCGCGGTACTTCATGCTCGCGCGAGACGACCACGGTGCGGCGACGCCGCGGAGCGCAGAGCGCACGAGCCGGAAGCCATGCGTCGACTTGACACGCAGCGCTGGCGCGCCGCCGTAGATCGTGACGCCGTCGAGGTCGATCGCGTCCGAGGCGGCGATCTGCACGGTGTCGGTCGCGGAGCCGCGGAACACGATGTCCTGGATGCGTACGTGCTTCGCGTGATCGATCACGAGTGCGCTGCGGTCGATCCCGACGACAAGCGGCAGCTTTCTCGGGTCGGTCTCACCGGTGTAGTTGGGTTGGCTCGCGAGCGTCGTGTGCGCGAGCCGGACGTGAATGCGGTGCGACGACCAGTCGAACCACAGGCCCGGACCGAGGTAGACGCCGGCGCCAGCCTCGGAGTTCTTCACGGTCCAGTACGGATTGTCGGAGCGCAGGTCCGCCACGTAACGATAGCCGTGCAGCGGCACCATCGAGTCGGCGAAGTTGCCGAGGATCCAGATGCCACGCTCGACGTCGTTCGTGATGCCGGTCGAGTAGGTGGCCGTGGATTGGTACTCGCCGGTCGCGCCGCCGGTCACCGGCTCCCAGGCCGATTGCGGCGCGGTCTCGAACTCGCACAAGCCCGCATCGATCGTAGCGACCTCACCGGGCGCGGATCGAATCGTGATCGGTGCGGTCGCGGTACCACTCGCCGTGATCGTGGCGCTCTCGCAGTACGTCCCCGCTCGCAGGTAGATCGTCTCACCGGCCTTGACCGCGGCGATCGCGTGGGCGACCGACTTCCACGGATGCTGCTGGTTGCCGTTCGCCTTGTCGTCACCAGCCTTCGCGTCGACGTAGTGCACGGTGCCACTCGCAGCTGGGCGCGTCGACGCGACGGGCAGCGGTCGCATCGGAGTGTGCGAATCGAAGCTTGGCAACGCGCTCGCTGTTGCCGTCGCCGTCAGCATCGGCACCGGCGCCCCGAGCGCGCACAGCAAGCCGGCCACGGCGTACGCGCGCTTCATGAGTCTGTTGTAACTGCGATCGGCGCGCCGTCCAGCGCCAGGGAGCGTTGCGCAGCGTCCAAGATCGCCACGATCCGAACGGCATCCGCGACATCGGTCACGGGGCGGGCTCCGGTGGCGATGCAATCGAGGAAGTGATCGAGCTGCGCGCGCAGCGGTTCGGTGGCTGGGAGCGCGATGGCATCGCCGGGAGGTGACACCGCGTGATGCTCGAACGGAGCCGGCCGCGACAGTTCGTCCTCGCGTTGGGCGTAGAGCTGCAGCTTGGCGGGAGCGAGATCATCGAACCGAGCCACCCTGAGCGAGCCCGCAACCGTGAACGTGCGCTCCTTGCGCGCGTGCATGCGGGACAGGTGGAGGTGCGCTAGCTGCCCGGTCGCGTAGTGGAGCGTCACGAATGCGATGTCGTCGATCCCCGGCGCGTGCAGGCAACGCCCACGTGCCGACACGCTTCGAATCGGCGCATCGACAAGGGCGTTCAACATCGACAGCTCGTGCGGTCCGAGGGTCCACATCACACCTTCATCGAGGCGGATCCTCCCTTGGCCGGCGCGGATCGCGTGGATGTACAACAGGTCACCGAGAGCACGCTCGCGTGCGAGCATGCGCAGCGCCGCGAACGCGGGATGGAACACCATCTGGTGGCCGGCCATCGCGACGAGCTGGGGCGCGGCCGCCGACGTTGCGGCGAGGCGCCTCGCGTCCGCGAGCGCGAGCGCGACGGGCTTCTCCACGAGGACATGTTTGCCGGCTGCGAGCGCAGCGCGTGCGAGCTCCACGTGCGTGGCTGCAGGCGTGGCGACGATGCAGGCGTCGATCGCCGGGTCGGAGAACACGCGATCCGGATCCGAGACGACGATCGTCGATGGCACGAGACTCGTCGCGCGTGCACGTGCATCGGGATCGGTGTCGACGATCGCGTGAAGCTCACATCGCGGATCGTCGCGGACGACGCGCGCGTGGTTCAAGCCCCACGTGCCCGCGCCGACGACGGCGATCCGAGGTACATCCATCGCGCGAATCCTATCGGTAAAAGGCCGCGATGGCATCGATGACACGCGCGGGCGTGTCATGGGCAAGCATCGGATGGATCGGCAAAGCGAGGACCTCGCGAGCGGCGCGCTCGGCGGCTGGGAACGCACCGCGCCGATAGCCGGATACGCACGGCTGGAGGTGAAGCGGCTCCGGGTAGTAGATCTCGGTTCCGATTCCGGACGAGGCCAGGTGCGCTGCGAGCGCGTCGCGGCGCGGCGCGCGGATCACGAACTGGTGATAAACGTGCGATGCGTGGTCGCCCGGAAGGTGAAGCTCGTCGGGTAGGCGGGTGGCGGCGGCGGCGGCGCGATACGCGGCCGCGTGGCGGCGGCGCGCAGCGGTCCAGTCGCCGAGGTGCGCGAGCTTGGCCCGGAGCACGGCGGCCTGGAGCGCGTCGAGCCGGAAGTTCCCACCGAGCGCGAGGTGGTGATACTTCGGCCGCGCGCCGTGACCTCGCACGAGCTTGACTCGGTCGGCGAGGGTGTCGTCATCGACGATGACCGCGCCGGCGTCGCCGAGAGCGCCGAGATTCTTCGTCGGGAAGAACGACAGGGTGGCGATCGGTCCGAGCGGGGCGCCGATTGCCTGCGCTGCATCCTCGACGATCGCACACGGCGCACTGGGGATACGGGCCGTGCGGCCGAACAGGTGCACCGGCAGGATCGCGCGCGTGCGCGGCGAGCACGCCGACAGCGCAGCCTCGGGATCCAGGGTCATCGCGTCATCGATGTCCGCGAACACGACGCGCGCGCCGACCCGCAGGACGGCGCCGATCGTCGCGAAGAACGTGAACGGCGTCGTGACCACTTCGTCGCCGGGACCGACGCCGAGCGCCATCAAGACCGCGAGGAGCGCGTCGGTGCCGGAGCTGACGCCGATGGCGTGCGCGGCGTGGGTTGCCGCCGCCAGCTCGCGCTCGAAGCCCGCGACTTCGTCGCCGCCGATGAATATGCCGGAGTCGAGGACGCGCGCGATCGCCGCGTCGAGCTCGCCGCGGATCGGCGCGAGCTCTGCGGCCATGTCGAACAGAGGGACGCGCACGTCGCGTCCCCTCAGATCTCCAGCTCGTCGCCCTCGCGCGCGGGCACGACCTGGACGCCGCTGCCGGCGAGGCGCGCGCGGCAGGCCTCGATGATGGCGTCGACGTCGTCGTCGCTGTAGTCCTGGTCGTAGTGGAACGTCACCAGGCGCTCGACCTGGGCCGCCCGCGCGGCGTCGCAGGCCTCGTCCCACGACGAGAAGCCGCGGTTGCGGCGGGTCGCCTGGTCCTCGGGCTTGTACGTCGTGTCGTGCAGCAGCACGTGCGCGCCGCGGTAGTGCGCGATCGCCTCGGGCGGCGCCACGCCGGCGTCGAGGTAGCCGACGTCGCTGGCGTACACGAACACGCGCCCGCGCTCCTCGATGCGGAACGCCAGCGCCGTCGTGTTGCCGTGCGGATGCTCGCGCGCGGTGATCGTCAGGCCCTCGGCCTCGAACGTGCGATCGAGCGGCGCCGCGTGGACCTCGAACTTCGCCGAGAAGTTCTTCAGCGTCTGCAGCGGCGAGAAGTTCGGATCCATCTGACCCTCGAGGATCTCCTCGAGCACGTGGTCCGAGCCGCCGGGGCCCCATAGCGTGATCTCGTTGCCCGCGACGAACACCGGCGGGAAGAACCCGAGGCCCTGGATGTGGTCCCAGTGCGTGTGCGACAGCAGGATCGACGCGCGCCCCTGGCCCTTCGCGAAGCCCTGCGCCATCAGCGCGTTGCCGAGGTGCATCAGGCCGGTGCCCATGTCGATGATGACGAGCCCGCCGCTCGCGGTCGCGATCGACACGCACGCGGTGTTGCCGCCGTAGCGGTTCGTCTCGGGCCCGGGCGCCGGGATCGACCCGCGCACGCCCCAGAAGCGGATCTTCACGCGGGATCCTCCTCGCCGACGGTGAGCTCGAGGCCCTCGTACGCGCTGACGACGCCGAACGGGTCGCCGCGCTTCTCGATCATCGCGCGCGTCGCGACCAGGATCGCGTCGTTCGCGTCGTCGCTGCGCATCGGCGCGTGGTGGTACAGGCACAGCTGCTTGACGCCGGCCTCGCGCGCGATCTCGATCGCGTCGGCCGGCCGCGAGTGTCCCCAGTGCGGACGCACCTGGTACTCCTCGGGCGTGAACTGCGTGTCGTAGATCAGCAGATCGGCGCCGCGCGCGAGCGCCACCACGCCCTGCCGCATCGCGCGCAGCTCCGCGGCGACCGGCGGCGGCAGCGTGCGCATGTCGGGCTGCTCGACGAACTCGCGCCCGAGCAGCATGTCGGTGAACGGCGCGGTGTCCGAGCAGTACACGACCGCGGCGTTGTCGGCCTCGACGCGGTACGCGATCGCGACCCACGGGTGGTTGAGCCGCGTGCACGACACCCTCGCGGTCCCGATCGCGAACGTGTTGCCCTCGACGATCTCGTGGAAGTGCGTGTCGGCCTGCATCGCCTGCAGCGGCACCGGGAAGTACGGCGTGTTGTGCTGCTGGCTGAACACGGCCTCGAGGTGCATGTCGCGCTGGCGCGCGAAGATGTTCACCTGGTTGCCCGCGCGATAGAACGGCGAGAAGAACGGCAGCCCCTGCACGTGATCCCAGTGGGTGTGGCTGATCAGGATCGCGGCGCGGCCGTGGCCGTCGCCGAACGAGCCCTCCATCAGCGACTTGCCGAGCTTCCGGATGCCGGTGCCGGCGTCGATGATGATCGGCGCGTCGCCACGCGGCCGGACCTCGACACACGACGTGTTCCCCCCGTACCGGTTCGTGGCTTTTCCGGGAACCGGAATCGAGCCGCGGACTCCCCAGAACCTGACCTTCATCGAGCCAGAGGCGAACCTAACTGCAAGCGGGCGCGGCTTGCCATCGCTCAGAACGCCTTTCGCGACTCGAGAAGGATCGTAACCGGCCCGTCGTTGAGCAGGTCGACCTGCATGTCCGCGCCGAACTCGCCGGCCGCGACGCGCGTCACGCCGGCAGCGCGCAGCGCGTCGAGGGATTGCTCGTAGAGGGCGCGCGCGGCGACCGGCTCGAGGGCGCTGGTGAACGCCGGGCGGCGACCCTGGCGCGCGTCGCCGTAGAGCGTGAACTGCGAGACCACGAGCACGCCGCCCCCGACGTCGAGGACCGACCGGTTCATCTTGCCGGCGTCGTCGGGGAAGATCCGCAGGTTCGCGACCTTGTCGACGACGTACGCGAGGTCGGATGCCCCGTCGCCGGCACCGGCGCCGAGCAGGACGAGCAGGCCGCGCTCGATCGCGCCGACGACCCGCGTGCCGACGGTCACGCTCGCACGGGACACTCGCTGAACGACCGCACGCATGGGCAACCACTCTAGCTTGTCCGAGGTCACACTCGCCGCTAGGATGCGCCCGCCCATGCGCCTGCCGATCGATCTGCGCATCGCCTCCGGCGATGGCGCGCGCCCGACCTCCGTCGGGCTTGCGATGTGCCTGTCCGTTTGCCTGCTCGGGCTCGCGGCCGGCTGTGGCAAGGAGATCGGTGACTCCTGCGTGCTGTCGACCGATTGCGATCCCAACGGCGCGCGCGTCTGCGACCTGTCCGCGACCGACGGCTACTGCACGATCATGGGCTGCGACTACGACACCTGCCCGAGCGAGGCCGAGTGCGTCGCGTTCTTCATGGGCGAGTTCGACAACGAGACCTGCAACGCGGCCACAGAGGACCAGCCGGGCGGCACGAACGACTGCAACCCCGACGAGGCGTGCACGCTCGACGGCCACTGCGCGCCGATCGCGAGCGAGGTTCGCTACTGCATGCGTACGTGCACCAGCGGCGGGGACTGCCGCGACGGCTACGAGTGCCGCGACCTGAACCTGATGAAGGAGCACGGCGGCCAGCCGATCCTGGCGCCGGGCGACACGGTCGACGACAGCACGCCGAAGTTCTGCGGCGCCGCGCCCGGCTCGTAGCTATCGCGTAGTCTCGCCACGTGTCGATCGCGAGGTTCGTGCTGCGCCGGCTCGGCTCCGGCGCGCTCGCGGTGGTCGGCGCGTCGCTGCTCGTGTTCGCGTTCCTGCACCTGGTCCCGGGCGATCCGGTCGACCACCTCGCGGGCGGCGAGGCGACGCCCGAGCAGCGCGCGAAGCTCGAGGCGTGCATGGGCCTCGACCGCTCGCTGCCGGCGCAGTTCGGGCTGTTCCTCGAGCACGTCGCCGACGGCTCGCTCGGCCACCAGTGCCCGAACCCCGAGCACCGGCCGACCGTCGCCGCGCGCCTCGCCGACGCGCTGCCGCACACGGTCGCGCTCGCGTTCGCCGCGATGGCGGTGGCGATCGTGCTCGCGCTGCCGCTCGGCATCCTCGCCGCGCTGCGCCGCGGGTCGTGGATCGACGCCGCGCTGTCGATCGGCTCGCTGCTCGGCGTCGCCGCGCCGATGATGCTGCTCGCGCCGATCCTGCTGCTGGTGTTCTTCGTCGAGCTCGGCTGGCTGCCGGGCCCGACCGAGACCGGGCCGGCGGCGATCGTGCTGCCGGCGGTCGCGCTCGGCGTGCACCTGATGGCGCTGCTCGCCCGCATGACGCGCGCGTCGCTGGTCGCCGCGCTCGGCGAGGACTACGTGCGCACGGCGCGCGCGAAGGGCGCCGGCGAGCGCCGGGTCGCGCTCGTGCACGCGCTGCGCAACGCGCTGCTGCCGATCGTCACGGTCGCGGGCCTGCAGTTCGGCTCGCTGCTCGGCGGCGCGGTCATCACCGAGAAGGTGTTCGCGCGGCCGGGGCTCGGGCTGACGCTGCTCGACGCGATCGCCGAGCGCGACTACCCGGTCGTGCAGGGCACCGTGCTCGTGATCGCGGCGATGTACGTCGTCGTGAACCTGGTCGTCGATCTCGCGTACGGCGTCGTCGACCCGAGGATCCGCCGCGCATGACGCTCGGGTCGGTCAAGCTCACGCGCAGCGCGCGCGTCGGCCTCGCGATGCTCGCGGCGTTCGTCGCGGTCGGCGTCGTCGGGCCGTGGCTCGCGCCCGACGACCCGCAGCACATCGTGCTCGGCGCGCGCTTCCTCGCGCCGTCGACCGCGCACTGGCTGGGCACCGACAGCAAGGGCATCGACGCCCTCAGCCAGCTGCTCTACGGCGCGCGCGGCGCGCTCGAGGTCGGCGTCGCGGTCGTCGCGGTGACCGCGATCGTCGGCACGGCGGTCGGGCTCGTCGCCGGCTGGTTCGGCGGCGCGGTCGACGAGGTCGCGATGCGGATCGTCGACGTCATGATGGCGTTCCCGGGCGTGCTGATGAACATCGCGATCGTCGCGACGGTCGCGCGCCCCAGCCTCGGGATGACGATCGCGGCGCTGTGCGCGAACGGCTGGGTCGGCTACGCGCGGCTCGTGCGCGGCGAGGTGCTGTCGCTGCGCGAGCGCGACTTCGTGACCGCGTCGCTCGCGCTCGGCGCGTCGAGCGGGCACGTCATCCGCAAGCACCTCGCGCCGAACGTCGTCGGGCCGGTGCTCATCCAGGCGGCGTTCGGGCTCGGCGGCGCGATCCTCGCCGAGGCGTCGCTGTCGTTCCTCGGCCTCGGCCCGCAGCTCGACTACAGCTGGGGCGCGATGCTCGAGCAGGGCACGGCGTTCCTGTGGAAGCCGGGCTTCGCGCACTACGCGCTGGCGCCCGGCCTCGCGCTGATGTGGGTCGTCATCGCCGCGAACCTGGCGCGCGACGGCCTCGCCGATCGTCGCTAGTTCCAATGCCGCTCACTTAGAGTGGCTTCTCGACGAGGACTTCGTGGGGAGCTTGCGGGCGTAGTTGCTCATCTTGATTTTCACGGCCCGTGGATAGATCCGTTCTCCTCGTCGAGGAGGGATGACGAAGTGCCGCAAGCGGTCGGGAAGCGTCGCCACATGTTTCGGGACCGAGCCAGGCGATAGCCCGTTCGCAG
>DATBAK010000075.1 GCA_036271555.1 Acidimicrobiia bacterium | reverse complement strand
CGCACGGGGGAACCCGCCTCGAGGCGACACACCTCGCGTTCGCCGCGGGTCGCGTCGTCGCGATCGTCGGGACGCAGCGAACGCCGCCGAGCGGGCCGAACAACGGCACGACGGTCGACGCGTACAGCTGGCGGGTCGGCTCGCGCGACTGGGAGCCGCTGGGTCCGATCACCGGCGGAACGCTCAGCCTGACGACGCAGGGAGACTGGTTCGCGTATTCGACCGGCACGCAGCTCGTGTTCCCGCCGTCGACACTCTTCTGCGGCGAGGGGACGGTCATCACATGCTCGATCCAGGGCGCGCGCGACGGATCGGTGTACGACATGACGACCCGCATACGTCGAACGCTCCCGACCCCCGCGGTTCCGAGCGCGTCGGCCGACGCGAGCGCGTTCACGGGCGCCGCACTCGCCGCGTGGATCGACGACGGCACGACGGGTCGCGGCTACGCCTGGGACGTCGCGAGCGGCCATCGCGTCGCGCTCCCGCAGGCGCCCGATCGAGTGATGGCCGCGGTGTGGACGGGTCGCGAGATCGTCGCGATCGCGGCGCGGCCCGGCGTCGCGACGGGCTACGTCATGCTGCGCCTCGGACCCGCGGGGGTTTGAGGGGAGCAACCGTCGGCAATGATCCGCGATCGTGCCGACCACGCGTGATCACCGGCCGGCGCGCCCGTCCAGCCGCGGCACCGCCTCCGGCGAGCCTGCGCACTTCAGCGTCACGATCCCGAACGCGCTGTCGGGGTTGCGGCGGGCGCGCCGGCAGCTCGCCACGGAGCTCGCGGCGCGGGGCTTCGAGGACGGGCACGCGCAGGACGTCGTCTCGGTCGTGAACGAGCTCGCGACCGCGGCGATCGAGTGCGACGTGACCCGGCCGCTGCAGCTGACCGTGCTCCCCTACCCGCGCATGACGACCGTCCGCCTCCGCTGCGAGCGCTCGGTCGAGCTGCGCGACCGGCCGTTCCAGATCCGTCAGCGCATGCTGCGCCGGCTCACGCTCGAGACCGGCCGGCGCACGCGCGACGACGGCGACGTGGATCTCTGGGCCGAGGTCGTCCGCCGACCATGACCAGGCGGTGCTGCCGGCCACTCCCGCCGATGGCGACGTCGTCCGCCGCATCGACGAAGCGCTGGAGACCGGTGCAGACGCATGGGAAGGCTCCCTGTTCCCCCGGTGCCGGTACGGCGTTCCGATGTAGTGGAGCGACCGTACGGAGCGCCGCTCACGGGCCACCCAGCACCGGCTCCCGCCCGCGGAAGGGTCAGGAGACGAGCGACTGCACGAGGTCGACGACCGCGCGCAGGCTCGCGTCGCGGCCCTCCGCTCGGGCGCGTTCGAGATCCGCGTCGACGCGATCGGCGAGACGATCCCTCGTCGACTCCCACAGCTTCTGCTCGTTCGGATCGGGGGTGAGCGCGGAGCGGGTCGCGAGCGCGTCGGCCGCCGCCGCGAGATACGCGGCGCGTGGCTCGTCGGAGTCGACGAGGACCGCGGCGAACGAGATGAGATTGTTCAACACGGTCTGACGGTCGCCGATCTGCTCGCTCGTCGCGATCGCCGACGCGAACTCGCGCCGAGCCTGCTCGAGGTCGTTGCGTCGCTGCGCGACCAGCCCGAGGTTCCCGTGGAAGTACGCGATGAGCTGCGGCGAGTCGCACTCGTCGACGAGCGGGCGCGCGGCTTCGAGATCGCGTTCCGCACTGTCGAGATCGTCGAGGGCGATGGCACAGTCCGCGAGGTTGACGAGCCCGATCGCGGCTCCGAAGACGTCGCCGACGTCTCGGTAGATGGCGGCGACCACCGCGTACTCGACACGGGCATCCTCGACATCGTCCATCATCCGCCGCGCGATCGCGACGAGGTTCCGCGCCTCCGCGAGCGCGAGGCGATCGTGCGAGATCGCCGGCGACGACAGCAAGCGGCGCGCGTCGTCGAGGCCGCCGTCGTTGTCACCCGCGTAGAGCCGCGCCAGCGCGCGGCTCTGCAGCACCCGGCCGGCGACCCGCGAGGTGTCGACGGATCCGTCGACGAGCCGCATCGCGCGCGCCGCCGCGTCCATCGCGTCCTCCACGCGCCCGTGCGCGCAGTACGCGGTCACGAGCAACGTGAGCCCGAGCGCTTCGAGCTCGTGGTCGTCGGTCTTCTCGCAGAGCCGTTCGACCCGCTCGCGCACGAGGGGGGCGATGCTGTTGCGGACCAGGAAGTAACGCAGCGCGAACGCGCCGCGCAGACCGTCGTCGGCGCGGCCGGCACGTTCGGCCGCGGTGTCGAGCGCGAGCAGGAAGTTCTCCTGATCGAGCCGCAACCGGTGGTTGATCGCCACCTGCGCGGGGCCGCACAGCGCCGGCCCGTCACGCTCGGCGACGCGCCCGAAGTGCTCCAGGTGCGCGACCCGAGCGCCGTCGAGCGCCGTCTCTCCACCCTCGGCGTGATCGCGCGTGAACTCCTTGACCGATTCGAGGACGACGTAGCGACTCTGGCCGGACGCTTCCTCGTTGCGCTGCAGGAGCGACCGATCCACGAGCTGATCGATCACGTCGATCACCTCGAACGCATCGGCACCGATCGTCGCGCCGAGCACCGCCTGCGCGGCTTCCAGGTCGAATCCCCCGACGAACACGCCGCAGACTTCGAGCGCGCGACGCTCGGCGTCGCCGAGTTGCGCGTACGACCACCCGATCGTGTCGAGCAAGGTGCGGCGACGCGGGTCGTCGGTGCGCGCGGTCAGCAGGCGGAAGCGCGAGTCGAGATGCGCGGCGATCTCGGCCGCCGACATCGCGCGCACGCGCGCGGCGGCGAGCTCGAGGGCGAGGGGGATGCCGTCGAGGCGGCGGGCGATCTCGCGGACCGCGGGCGCGTTCGCCGCGTCGATCGTGAAGTCGGGTCGTTGACGCCGGGCCCGCTCCACGAACAGGCGCGCCGCGGGCGACGCCGCGAGATCGTCGAGTCCGCCGGACGCGGGCGGCGCCGCGAGCGGGGCGAGCCGAATGACCTGCTCGCCGGCGATCGCGAGCGGGACGCGAGACGTCGCGACGATCGCGACCGTCGTCGACCGCCGGAGGACGGCCGCCGCCAACTCGGCCACCGGCTCCCGTACCTGCTCACAGTTGTCGAGCACGAGCAACAGCGCACGATCGCCGAGGAGCTCCGCGAGCTCGTCCGTGGCGTCGGCGGACGCGAGGTCTCGGAGCCCCAATGCCTGCCGGACCTCGTGCCGTACCTGCTGTTCGTCGGTCACCCCGTTCAAGTCGACGAAGTGCGCGCCGTCGACGAAACCGTCCGGCGGCGCCCCTTGGAGCGCGCGCGCGAGCGCGGTCTTGCCGACGCCGCCCATCGCGGTGATCGTGACGAGCCCGCACTCGCGTACGAGACGCCGAAGCTCGTCGAGCTCCGCGTCGCGACCGATGAGCTCGACAACGTCGCCGCGACCGACGCGAGATCGAAGCGTCGGGCCGTCGCCGGTCGCGGCCAGCGCGAGCCCGAACGCCTCGATCGATTCGTGACGCGCGCCCGGCTCGCGCTCCAGCGCGCGCATGATCGCGTCGCGGAGTGGTCCGGGCAGATCACCACGGCGCTGCGCGATGTCGCGTGCGGGCGCGTTGATTCGGTGCTCGCACAACGCGAGCACGCCGTGCGCCGCGTCGTGAGTGAGCGCGCCCGTGAGCGTCTCGTACAAGACCGCCGCCAAGGAGTACTGGTCCGACGCGGCGGTGAGGCTCACGCGATCGTCGCCGAGCGAGCGTCGCGCCTGCTCGGGTGAGATGTACGCGGGCGTACCGATGAACGAGCCGGCGATCGTCGCGTCGAGCGGTGTGGCACCGGATCGCGACGCGAGCCCGAAGTCGGTGACCTTCACTCTCCCGCGCGCGTCGAACATCAGGTTCGACGGTTTGACGTCGCGGTGCAGCACCCCGCGGCGATGCGCGTGACCGATCCCGGTCGCGGCGGCGCGGATCGCGGCGAGCACATCGTCGAGCGCGCACCCACCGCGTCGCTGCGCGAACGTGCCGCCGTCGAGGTGCTCCATCACCAGCGCGCGTACACCCTCGTCTTCGCGCTCGCGGTAGTCGTAGACGGCGACGACGTTGCCGTGGTCGAGCGCGGCGAGGATGCGGGCCTCACGGTTGAAGCGCGCGCCGTCGGTACCGTCCGCCGCACGCAGCAGCTGCTTGATCGCGACCCGGCGATCGAGGTGCCGGTGGCGACCCTCCCACACCGCGCCGAACTCGCCCTGACCGATGCGGTCGCGAACCTCGTAGTCGGGTAGCAACCGCTCGAGCTGACGACGATCGTCGCTCATCCCCGTGCCCCGCCGCCTTCCGATCCCCGACCCCGCCCGGCCCACGGTAATCAGCGGCAGCTGAGCACGACCGGAGTCGCGCCGGAGCGGTCGGTCGCAGGATGCCCGCAACGGGTGCGCACCGGGCAGCACCCCGTCCCGAAGGGATGCGCCATGAACACCGACCACGCGACCATCGAATCGCCGACCACCGTGCCTTCCGAGCTCCCGACGCGCGCCGCCGCGAACCCGCTGCCCGCGATCGGACAGCGGTGCGTCGAGACGGTGCGCACGATGCCTCGTCCGCTGCGCCTCGTCTCCACCGGTGCCGGGCTCTGCGCCTTCGGCGCGCTGATGCCGTGGGGCTACCTCCACTCGGACGGCGCGGTCGCCGCGACCCCGCGCACGACGGCCGGCACGGTGGCGATGGGAATCGGCTCGCTGTGGATCTGGCGCACGCAGCGTCACGAGCGCGGGTTGGCGAGCTGATCGACGCGATGCCACGATGCTCGAGTGCCGGGCCTGCGCATCGAAGTCCTCGGGCCGGTCGAGCTGACGTACGACGACAACGTCGTCGTCGTTCCGGGAGCGAAGCAGCGCGCGGTACTCGCGGCGCTCGCGACCACACCGTGCCGACCCGTGTCGATCGACGCACTGCTGGACGCCGTCTGGGGCGAGGATCTCCCCGACGGCGTCCAGCATTCGTTGCAGCAACACGTGTCCTCGTTGCGCAAGGCCGTCGCCGCCGCGGGTCATCCGGACCCCACGGTGGCGATCGCGCGCAAGGGTCCCGCGTACGCGCTGATGGCCGACAGTGTCGACACCGACGGCTTCGAACGCGACGCGTCCACCGCAATCGCCGCGGGCCGTCAACACGATTGGCTCGAGGCGTCGACCGCGACCGCGAACGCGTTGTCGCCCTGGCGGGGCGCGGCCTTCGCCGACGCGCGCGACTCACTGCTCGTGCAGGCCACCGCGACCCGGCTCGACGCAATGCGCGTCGCGGTGTTGGAGACCCGCTTCGAAGCGATGCTCGCGCTCGGACGCGCCGCCGAGATCCTGCCCGAGATCCGCGAGGCGGTCGCGCACGACGCGCTGCACGAGCAGTTCCAGTACCAGCTGATGCTCGCGCTGTACCGCAACGGACGGCAGGCCGACGCGCTCGATGCCTTCCAGTCGGCGCGGCACGCGCTCGTCGACCGGTTGGGCATCGAGCCCGGACCGGAGTTGCGCGCGCTGGAGCAGGCGATCCTCGAGCACCGCCCGGAGCTCGACCTCGTGAGCGACGGCGTGGAGCCCGCGGTGTACGCGACGGTCAAGGAAGGCGACGCGCACCGACCGGCGCGGATCGAATGCGGTGACGGTCAGGTCGTGTTCCTCGACGGCGACGCGGTGGTGATCGGACGGGACACGGACGCGCGGATCCGATTGGTCGACGGTCGCGTGAGTCGCCGCCACGCCGAGGTCGTACGACGCGACGCGCACTACGTCGTGCGCGACCTCGGTTCGACGAACGGCACCGCGGTGAACGGCGAGCGCGTCGACGAGAGACCGCTCGCGCACGGCGACGTCATCAGCATCGCCGGCGTCGAGCTCCGCTTCTTCGACCCGACGGCCTGACGCCGGGGGCGTCTCGACCGTTGCGGTTGAGGCCTGAGCGGCGCGTGAGCGGGCGCTGAGCGCGGACGCGCATCGTGTTGATCGGCGGCGGATTGTCGCCGCCACTCACAGCCGATACGTTCCGCCGCAGGGCGTTTCTCCTCAGGAGGATGGGGTCATGGAAGCACGACAGGTTCTGGGCGCGCGCGCCCGTATTGGATTCGGCCGGTTCGGCCGCTCGACACTTCGCTTCACTCGTCACGCGCTCGCGGTCTCGACCGCGCTCCTGCTGGCGGTCGGATTCCTGCTGCGGGTGGGCGCCGCGGCCGCAGTCGCCGCTCCGGCGGCACCGTCGATCTCGGTCGGGCCCGACGTGGTCGTCGGTGAGGCCGACGGTCATGTCGACATCCCGGTGACCCTGAGCAACTCGAGCACGCAGACGGTCAAGGTTCACTACACGACCATGGACGGGACGGCGAGCTCGTTCCAGAACGCAGACTTCGTCGCCACGTCGGGTGTCTTGAACTTCGCGCCCGGTGAGACGACCAAGACCGTTCGCGTCGACATCACCGACGGCGTGAACGACGTCGAGCTGATGCAGTCGTTCACCCTGGACCTCACGAAGCCGGTCGACGCGACGATCTCCCGCGCGTTCAACCGCGTCGAGATCGTCGACAACGACACGACCTCGGCGACTCCGGCGCTCTACGCCCGCAACGCGGTCGTCGACGAGACCGCCGGCGCGGTGAGTGTGCCCGTGCTCCTCGGCGGCACGCACGGCACCCGCTCCAACAGCACCGTGACCGTGGACTACACCACCAACAACGGCACCGCACTTGCGGGCAGCGACTACACCACGGAGTCCGGCACCCTCACGTTCACACCCGGCCAGACCGTGCAGAACATCACCGTGCCGATCACGAACGACAACGCGGCCGAAGGCGCCGAGCGGTTCACCGTCACGCTCTCCAACCCCGCGAACTCGACCATCGCGAACAGCACGGGCGTCGTCACCATCGCCGCGAACGACGCCACCCCGGTCGCGTCATCCACCATCTCCGCGGGCCCTGATCTCGTCGTCGGCGAGACCGATGGCTACATCGACCTCACCGTCGCCCTCGACGCGCCGTCGACCAACCCGGTGTCCGTGCACTATTCGACGGTGGCCGGCACGGCGAGCTCGTTCCAGAACGCCGACTTCGTCGGTGTCTCCGGCGTCTTGAACTTCGCGCCCGGTGAGACGACCAAGACCATCCGCGTCGACATCACCGACGGCGTGAACGACGTCGAGCTCATGGAGTCGTTCACCCTGGACCTCTCCAGGCCCGTGAACGCGACGATCGCCCGCGCGTTCAACCGCGTCGACATCGTCGACAACGACACCACGGCCACGACTCCCGGGCTCTACGCGCGGAACGCGATCGTCGACGAGACCGCGGGCGCGGTGAACGTGCCCGTGCTGCTCGGCGGCACCCACGGCGCCCACTCCAACAGCACCGTGACCGTGAACTACGCGACGAGCAACGACAACGCCACCGCGGGCAGCGACTACAACGCGCAGTCCGGCCAGCTCACGTTCGCGCCCGGCCAGAGCGTGCAGAACATCGTCGTGCCGATCACGAACGACAACGCGGCCGAAGGCGCCGAGCGGTTCGACATCACGCTCTCCAACCCCGCGAACTCGACCATCGCGAACGGCACGGGCGTCGTCACCATCGCCGCCAACGACAGCACCCCGGTCGCGACTCCCACCATCTCGGTCGGGCCGGATGCAGTGGTCGGCGAGACCGACGGCTACATCGACCTCACCGTCGCGCTCAACGCGCCGTCGACGAACCCGGTGTCCGTGCACTATTCGACGGTGGCCGGCACGGCGAGCTCGTTCCAGAACGCCGACTTCGTCGGTGTTGCCGGGATCTTGAACTACGCGCCCGGCGAGACGACCAAGACCGTCCGCGTCGACATCACCGACGGCGTGAACGACGTCGAGCTCATGCAGTCGTTCACCCTCGACCTCACGAAGCCGGTCAACGCGACGATCTCCCGCGCGTTCAACCGCGTGAGCATCCTCGACAACGACACGACGCTCGCGACGCCCGCGCTCTCGGTCCGGAACGCGATCGTCGACGAGACGGCCGGCACGGTGAGCGTGCCCGTGCTCCTCGGCGGCACCCACGGCACCCGCTCCAACAGCACCGTGACCGTGAGCTACGCGACGAGCAACGACAACGCCACCGCGGGCAGCGACTACACCGCCGAGTCCGGCCAGCTCACGTTCGCGCCCGGCCAGAGCGTCCAGAACATCGTCGTGCCGATCACCAACGACACCACCGCCGAAGGCGCCGAGCGGTTCGACATCACGCTCTCCAACCCCGCGAACTCGACCATCGCGAACGGCACGGGCGTCGTCACCATCGCCGCCAACGACAGCACCCCGGTCGCGACTCCCACCGTGTCGACCGGAGCCGCTCTCGTCGTCGGTGAGAACGACGGTTACGTCGACCTCACCGTCTCACTCAACCATCCGTCCACCAACCCGGTGTCCGTCCACTTCACCACCGTCGACGGCACCGCGAGCTCCTTCCAGTACGCCGACTTCGTCGGCGTTGCCGGGATCCTGAACTTCGCCCCCGGCGAGACGACCAAGGCCGTCCGCATCGAGATCACCGACAACACGACGGTCGAGGCACGCGAGTCCTTCCACTTCCGCCTGAGCCGTCCGGTCAACGCGACGTTCGGCACGGTCTCCGAGAAGGTCGCGATCCGAGACAACGACTAACGAGCAGCAAGTCACGCGATCGTCGAGGCCCGCGCCCGGTGCGCGGGCCTCGATCGCGCGTGCGCTTCGGTGGGCGTGCCCGGAGAGGGACTCGAACCCCCACGCCGTACTGGACGGCCAGCGGGTTTAAGCCGCCTGCGTCTGCCATTCCGCCACCCGGGCTACGCCGGTGAGGCTACGCCGCGGCCGGTGAGCGGGTCGCCGGCTCGGTCACCGCGGCGAGCAACGCGGTGCGAATTCGGGTGGCGGCCTCGCCCTGCAGCTGGTTGATCGCGATCACCCCCTCGACCATGTCGGCGACGACCTCCGGGCACGCCCGCCCCCGCACGCGCACCGCGACGACCGCGCCGCCCGGCAACCGCCGCATCGTGCGCATCGCGTCCGGCCGCTTCGGCGGAGTGCGGAACGCGGGCACGGCGAGCCCGGCCGCCCGCGCCGCGGCCGCGAGCGCACGAGCGGTCTGGGCAAACCCGACGAGGTTCTGCGACTCCACCCGGCCAGCATGCACCCGCCCTACGACACTCAGAGCCCGGGACGGCATTCACGGCCGGCGCGTCGCGCTCTCAGATCCCTTGAGTTCCCCTCGGGGGAACTGACGGGACCAAGAGTCGCGAGCTCGGGGCATCGGCCGATCACGCGAGCCGGGCGAGCCGCGCGCCAATAGGGTCGTCCGATGGCCTTGTGGCGCCGGGACGCGCACGACCGCGAGATCCTGCGGCTCGCGCTCCCGGCGTTCGGTGCCCTCGCCGCCGAGCCGCTGTACGTCCTGGCCGACACCGCGATCGTCGGCCACCTCGGTCGCGATCCGCTCGCGGGCCTTGCGGTCGCCGGCGCGCTGCTCAGCGTCGTTTTCGGCATCTTCAACTTCCTCGCCTACGCGACCACCGCCGCGGTCGCACGCCGCATCGGTGCGGGCGATCGCAAGAAGGCCGCGGAACAAGGGATCGACGGCCTCTGGCTCGCGCTCGGGCTCGGCATCGCGATGACCGCGCTCGGTCTCGCGGTCGCGCCGGCGGTCGTGTCAGCGATGGGCGCATCCCATCGCATCCGGCCCGACGCGCTCACCTACCTCCGCATCAGCCTCCTCGGCTCACCCGCGGTGCTGATCGCACTCGCGGGCACCGGCTACCTGCGCGGCTGTCAGGACACGCGCACGCCGCTCGCGATCGAGGTCGCCGCGAACGTCGGCAACCTCGGACTCGAGCTGCTGCTCGTCTTCGGCCTCCATCTCGGCATCGCGGGATCGGCGTGGGGCACGGTCATCGCACAGGTCGGCGCCGCGCTCGCGTACCTCGCGATCGTGAAGCGCGCGGCGCACGCCGAGCACGCGTCGCTCCGACCCGACCGCGTCGGCATCCGCGCCGCGGCCGTCGTCGGCAGTCACCTCGTCGTGCGGACGGGCTCGCTGCTGGTCGCGTTCACGGTCTCGACCGCGGTCGCGACACGCATCGGCGACGCTCCGGTCGCCGCGCACGAGGTCGCATTCGAGATCTGGAACTTCCTCGCGCTGTCGCTCGACGCCATTGCGATCGCGGGACAGGCGATCGTCGGGCAGTCGCTCGGCGCGGGCGACACCGTCGGCGCGCGCGCATCGGCGCGGCGCATGATCGAGTGGGGTGTGCTTGCAGGCATCGTGCTCGGCGCGCTGGTCGCGCTCACGAGCCCGCTGCTTGCCGCCGCGTTCACGCACGACCACAGCGTGCGCAACGCCACGCTGCCGATCCTGCTCGTCGTCGCGATCATGCAGCCGATGAACGGCGTCGTCTTCGTGCTCGACGGCGTTCTCATCGGCGCGGGCGAGACCGCATACCTCGCGCTCGCGATGCTCGCCGCGACGTTCGTGTTCGTTCCCGCGGCGATCCTCGTGCACACACTCGGCGGTGGGCTCGTCGCACTGTGGGGCGCGCTCACGTTGTTCATGGTCGCCCGGCTCGTCGGCATGGGCGCGCGTTATCTCGGTGATCATTGGCTCGTGATCGGAGCCGCCCGCTCATGAGTACGGGTGCCCGCGGCGAGCGGCGAACGCAGCGAGCAAGCGACCTCGAGCACTCCCGTCTTGCGTCCCGTCGGGCGAGCTTGCGAGCCCGACCAATAGGTGGTGAGGTTCACGAGTGACCGACGCCGGCGATCGTGAGATCGATCTCACCGAGGCGCCGAGCGCGCCGCGCATCTCGCTGCGCCGCGGCGGCGAGCTCGTGCCGTTGCCGCGCCGCGCGACCGAACCGGGCGAACGTCCGATCGACGGCACGCGGCGTTCCGACGTCGACTCGTGGGGTCGTAGCGAGCGTCTCCGTTCGCTGACGCGCGCCGCGTACGACCCGATCTACCGCTACTGGTTCCGCGCCGAGTGGGAGGGCTTCGAGCATCTCCCGCGGGAGGGCGGTGCGCTGATCGTCGCGAATCACGCCGGCGCGATCCCGGCCGACGCGCCCGTGATCATGCACGGCATCGAGACCGATCTCGGCCGGCCCGTGTACGGGCTCGCGGAGTACCTGTTCCGCGCGCTGCCGGTCGTCGGCACGCTGTGGTCGCGCGGTGGCGGTGTGACCGCGAACCCCGACAACGCGTATCGGCTGCTGCACGACGAGGGGCAGCTCGTGCTCGTCTTCCCCGAGGGCACCAAGGGAACCGGCAAGCACTACCGCGACCGCTACCAGCTCCGGCGCTTCGGGCGCGGCGGCTTCATCGAGATCGCGATGCGCGCGGGCGTGCCGATCGTGCCGATCGCGGTCGTCGGCAACGAGGAGTCGATGCCGATCCTCTGGAAGAGCAACCGCATGGCCAAGCTCGTCGGCCTCCCGTACTTCCCCGTCACCGCGAACCAGTTGCTGCTCGGACCGCTCGGGATCGTCACGTACCTCCCCGCGAAGTTCAAGCTGCGCGTGCTCCCGCCGGTGCACTTCGACGTCCCGACCGATCAGGAGCGCTACTCGCGCAGCCGCGTGATGGAGGAGTCGGAGCGCGTCCGCATGCTCATCCAGAACGCGCTCTACGACATGTTGCGCGCGCGCCGCAGTGTCTGGTTCGGCTGATGGGCATGCGCGTGCTCGTCACCGGGCTGTCGACCTATTGGGGCGGCAAGCTCGCGCAGATCCTCGAGGCGCGGCCCGACGTCGACGTCGTCGTCGGCCTCGACACGAACGACCCACGCGTGCCGCTCGAGCGCACCGAGTTCGTGCGCTCCGACTCGTCGTACTCGATCCTCGCCCGCATCGTGAAGGCGACACAGATCGACACCGTCCTCCACACGCACCTCATCGTCGACTCGACGCTCGCGAGCAGCCGCACGGTGCACGAGGTGAACGTCATCGGCACGATGAGCCTGCTCGCCGCCGCCGGCGCCGCGGGGAGCCCGGTGCGCAAGGTCGTGCTGAAGAGCAGCGGGCTCGTGTACGGATCGAACTTCCAGGATCCGTACCAGTTCCGCGAGGACGACAAGCGGACGCGCGCGCCGCGCACGAACGTCGAGCGCTCGCTCGTCGAGGTCGAAGGGATCCTGCGCGACTTCGCGGACGACAGCCCGCACGTCGACGTCACGCTCCTTCGGTTCGCGAACGTGCTCGGCGACGACATCGAGACGCCCTACACCACCGCACTCAAGCTCCCGCTCGTTCCCGAGATCCTCGGCTTCGACCCGCGCATCCAGTTCGTGCACGAGGACGACGTCGTCGGCGGCCTCATGTACGCGACGACGCACTCGGTGCCGGGCGTGTTCAACGTCGGCGGTGACGGCTCGATCCCGTGGAGCGAAGTCTGCGCGATCGTCGGCAAGCGCCGCATCCCGTTCCCGCCGATCCTCACGAACTGGGCCGTCGAGCCACTGAAGATGCTGCGCATCGTCGACATGCCGCCCGAGAGCCTCATGCTCCTGCGCTACGGGCGGCACATGGACAACGACCGCTACAAGCGCGCGGGTTTCCACTACCGCTACACGACCGCGGGCACCGTCGACGCGTTCGCGCGCGGGCTCCGCCTCGCGGGCACGATCGGCAACAAGCATCCCGGCTACCGGTGGGAGCGCGAGGTCGAGAGCTTCTTCCGCCACTCCCCCGCGGTCGTGCGCGAGCAACCGTGACCGCGCGCGCACGAGGAACACGGCGGCGGCTGAGAATCTCGCTGCGCGCGAGCGGGGCCCACGCGGCCCGGCGCCAGGAGCGGGAAGCGTGAGCGAAGCGCGGGTAGAGATCGAGCGGCGCGAGCGGGTCGCGATCGTGCGGCTCGTCGACGAGCCGCGCCGCAACGCGCTGTCGCTCCCGATGGTGGCGCAGCTCGTCGCCGCGTTCGACGCGCTCGAAGCCGACGACGACATCGGCGCCGCGGTCGTCACCGGCGCGCCGCCCGCGTTCTGCTCGGGCGCCGACACGTCGAGCCTCGGCCGGCTCGCGTCGACGAACGACGCCGCGGAGCACGGGACGATCGTCACCGTCTACGACGCGTTCCTCCGCGTGCTGGGATCGTCGCTGCCGACGATCGCCGCGGTCGACGGGCCGGCGGTCGGCGCGGGCTTCAACCTCGCGCTCGCGTGCGACCTACGAGTCGTCGGCCCGACCGCGCGCTTCGACAGCCGCTTCCTGCGCATCGGCCTGCATCCCGGCGGCGGACACCTCTGGATGCTCGAGCGCGCAGTCGGCCCGCAGGCCGCGGCCGCATGCGTGCTCTTCGGCGCCGCGATCGAATCGGCCCGGGCCGTCGAGCTCGGCCTCGCATGGTCGGCGCATCCCGCCGAGGAGTTGCTCGACGCCGCCGTGGCGCTCGGCACCCGCGCCGCGTCGGCACCCGAGCCGCTCGTCGCGCGCACGAAGGCAAGCCTGCGGGCCGCGCCCTGGCAGCCCGACTTCGACGCCGCGGTCGCGACCGAGCTCGACGCCCAGACCTGGTCGTTCGGCCAGGGTTTCTTCCAGCGTCGAGGCTGAACCCTCGCCAAGAATTCCCACGGAGAGTGGTGACAACCTGGGTCGAGAGGCCTACACTCTGCGTGGGCTAATGCTCCCTCAGCGCCACGACTGGGCGTCGCTGAGGCGGGCGAATGGGAGGTATTCGGGCATGTATCGCTGTCCGAGTTGTGTCAGCATCGTGAGCGATCTCACGGTCCGTCGTTGCCCTGTGTGCAACGAGAGCTTCAAGCGCCATCCCCCGAGGATCATCGGCGCCGACCATCGGGTCGGGGCGGACACTCCCTCCTGGGACCGGCGCGCGCACATCGAGGCCGGGCGCCTCGAATACGACTAAGGACTCCGGGCGGACCGGTCGCAGCCGACCTCGGCTGAGCGCGGGCGCGCCGGCGCCTGCGCCTGGCTTCGGCTCCGACCGCTGTCGCTGGGGGGCACCGGGGCGGTTGCGATCACGCAACCGCCCTGGTGAAGGTTTCCGTGCTCTCTGGTCGCGCTCGCGGCGCTCGCCGCTCCTGACGCCTCAGCCGCCAAGTCGGCGCGGCGCGCACCGCGCACCGGCCGTTCCCGAGGGAACGACAATCTGTGCTCTCTGGTCGCGCTCGCGACGCTCGCCGCTCCTGACGCCTCAGCCCCGTGGGAACGACGTCTAGGTCAGAAATGTCGCGGTGAGCTCGGTGCGACGCGCCTGCCACTCGTCGGCGGTGATCGCGTAGCGCACGTGGTCCTCGTACTGGCCCTGGATCTGCAGGAACTCGCGCGCGGTGCCTTCTTCGCGCAGCCCGAGCTTCTCGACCACGCGCCGGCTCGGGTGGTTGCGCGGCACGATCGCGGCCTCGAGCCGGTGGAGTTGGAGCGTGTCGAACGCGTACCGCAGGATCAGCACGACGCCCTCCGGCACGTAGCCGTGCCCGGCGAGCTCCTCGTCGATCCAGTAGCCGACGTACGCGCTCTGGAACGGGCCGCGTGCCACGCTCCCGAGGCTCACCTCGCCTGCGAAGCGGCCGTCGCGCAGGAACAGGCCGAAGCCGTACGCGGAGTCGAAGTGGCGCTGGCGGTCCCACGCGCCGCAGCGCGCGCGGAAGGCTTCGCGATCCGACACCGGGTCGCTCGCGCCGGGCTCGGGCCGCGGCTCCCACACCTCGAGCCAGTCGCGGCTGCGACGGCGCACGTCGCGCCAGCCTTCCCAGTCGTCGGGGCGCAGCGGTCGCAAGAGGACGCGCCCGCCGACGAGCTCGAGGTCAGGTGGCGTGCGCGACCGCATCGAGACTTCCGGGGTCTTCGAGACCGGACAGGTCACCGGGTGCAGACCCGGTGACAACGGAGCGGATGGCGCGCCGGAGCACCTTGGCGCTGCGCGTCTTCGGCAGCGCGGTCGTGAACCGCACGGCCGAGGGTCGGAACGACGGGCCGAGGTGCTGGGTCACGAGGCCCGTGAGCTCGGCGCGCAACGCGTCGTCGGCGTCGACGCCGGCCGCGGGGACGACGAAGACCCAGAGCGCCTCGCCCTTCACGGCGTCGGGCACGCCGACCGCGGCGGCTTCGACGACCGCGGGATGGCCGACGACGACCGTCTCGACCTCGGCGGGTCCGAGCCGCTTGCCCGCGAGCTTGATCGTGTCGTCGGAGCGACCGTGCAGGAACCACTGGCCGTCGGACGCGATCGACGCGAAGTCGCCGTGCCACCAGACGCCCGGATAGCGCGACCAGTACGTGTCGAGATAGCGCTCGGGATCGCGCCACAAGCCGCGGGTCATGCTCGGCCACGGCTTCGTGCACACGAGCTCGCCGACTTCGCCGCGCACCGGTCGCCCCGCGTCGTCGAACACGTCGATGGCCATGCCGAGCGACGGACCGCCGAGCGAGCACGGCGACAGCGGCTCCGCGACGGTCGGCGACAGGAAGCAGGCGGCGACCTCGGTGCCGCCCGAGATGTTGATCACCGGGCAGCGACCCTCGCCGACGACGTCGAAATACCAGCGCCACGGCGCCTCGTTCCACGGCTCGCCCGTCGACGCGAGCACGCGTAACGACGAGCGGTCGTGCGCGAGCACGGGCGCGTCGCCGTGCGCCATGAGCGCGCGGATGAGCGTCGGCGACACGCCGAGCACTCCGATGCGATGACGTTCGACGAGGTCCCAGAGACGATCGGCTTGCGGGAAGTCGGGCGCGCCGTCGTAGAGCACGATCGTGCCGCCGTTCGCGAGCGTGCCGACGATCTCCCACGGACCCATGATCCAGCCGATGTCGGAGAGCCAGAACAACCGCTCGCCGCGCCGGATGTCGGTCTGGAACGCGGCTTCCTCCGCAATTTTCACGAGAAAACCCGCCTGCACGAGCACGGATCCCTTCGGCCGGCCCGTCGTGCCGCTCGTGTAGGCGACGAGCAGCGGTTGCTCGCTGTCGACGGCGCGCGCGTCGAAGTGCCCGTCGCCCGCAGCGGCGAGCTCGTCGACCGTGAGATCGCGACCCGCGCGCATCGGTACGTCCCGACCGAGTCGCGGAACGACGACGACGGTGTGGATCGAAGGCACCGACTCGACCGCGGCGTCGGCCGTCTCCTTCATCGCGACGACCTTGCCGCGCCGCGTGAAACCGTCGGCGGTGACGAGCGCGACCGCCTCCGCGTCGGCGAGTCGCATCGCGACCGCGTCGGCCGCGTAGCCGGAGAAGATCGGCAGGAAAATCGCGCCGAGCTTCGCGACGGCGAACAACGCGGCGACCGTCTCGGGCAGCATCGGCAGGAAGAGACCGACTGCGTCACCCTCACCCACGCCGCGCGCCGCGAGACCGGAGGCGATGCCGTCGGTGAGGACGCGCAGCTCGGTCCAGCTCAGCGTGCGCGTCGTGCCTTCCTCGCCTTCCCACACGACCGCGACCTCGGATGCGGTCGCGGGATCGTCGGCCCAGCGGTCGAGGCACGAGGTCGCGAGGTTCAGCCGGCCGCCGGTGAACCAGCGCGCCCAGGGCGCGCCGTCGGAGCCGTCGAGGACGCGCTCGTAGGGCACATCGAACC
The DNA here is from genome assembly GCA_036271555.1 of Acidimicrobiia bacterium. Taxonomy (NCBI): domain Bacteria; kingdom Bacillati; phylum Actinomycetota; class Acidimicrobiia; species Acidimicrobiia bacterium. The sequence continues at coordinate 23,849 of DATBAK010000075.1, read as the reverse complement.
GCAGGCCGAGGAAGCGCACGACCGCGTCCCAGAACCACTCGGGATCCTCGATGGAACGGGCGCGCAGCGTCGCGACGTCGGCGATGCCCTCGGCCGCGGCGAAGCGGGCGATGTTGCTCTCCTCGAGGAGCGCGGCACTCGGGCGCCAGACGATCTCGGGCACGTCCGGCAATCTAGCGACACCGCGGCCGCCGGCTTCCGGGGCTCCGAAGCGGTGTGGCGATAGCGTGGCGCCCGATGACGAACGCCGACGACCGCCTGGTCTGGATCGACCTCGAGATGACCGGTCTCGACACCGAGCGGCACGTCATCGTCGAGATCGCGTGCCTCGTGACCGATCCGCAGCTCGCGATCGTCGACGACGGCATCGACATCGTCGTGCACCAGGACGAGACCGCGCTCGCGGCGATGGACGACTTCGTCCGGCGCATGCACACGAAGTCGGGCCTGCTGCCCGAGATCGAGGCGTCGACCGTCGACCTCGCGACCGCGGGCGCGCGCGTGCTCGAGTACGTGAAGACGCACGTACCGAAGGCGGGCGTCGCGCCGCTCTGCGGCAACAGCATCGGCGTCGACCGTCGTTTCCTCGACCGCGCGCTCCCCGAGCTCGACCAGTACCTGCACTACCGCAGCATCGACGTGTCGTCGCTGAAGGAGCTGTGCCGGCGCTGGTACCCCGACGTGTACCGCGGACGACCGTCGAAGAAAGAGTCACACCGCGCGCTCGACGACATTCGCGAGTCGGTCGCGGAGCTGCAGTACTACCGCGAGACGATGCTCAAGCCGGCAGTAGCTCCCGCAACGCCCCCACCAGGCTGACGACACTGCGGTCGCGTGCGTTGTGGCCCATGAGGCCGATGCGCCAGCCCTTCCCCGCGAGCTCGCCGAGTCCGCCGCCGACCTCGATGTCGTAGACGTCGCGCAGTTGCGCGCGGAGCTTGCCGTCGTCGGCGCCGTCGGGGAGCCACGCGGTCGTGAGCTCGGGCAGGCGGTGGCCTTCCGGTGCGAACAGACGGAACCCGAGCTCGGGCAGCCGCTCCTGCAACTGCACGCCGACGCGAGCGTGGCGCGCCCACGACGCTTCGAGCCCTTCGTCGAACAGCACGCGCAGCCCCGCGTGGAGCGCGTAGATCATCGAGATCGGCGCGGTGTGGTGATAGCGGCGTTCGCTGCCGACGTACTCGCCGATGAGGCCGAGATCGAGGTACCACGACTGCGCGGGTTGCTTGCGATTGCGGACGCGCTCCACGGCGCGCGTCGAGAACGACAGGGGCGCGAGCCCGGGCGGTACGCCGAGACACTTCTGCGTGCCCGAGTAGACCGCGTCGACGCCCCACGCGTCGATCTCGACCGGGATGCCGCCGAGCGACGTGACCGTGTCGAGCAGCAACAACGTGTCGGTGTCCTGCAGCGCGCGCAGGGGTTCGACGTCGTTGACCACGCCGGTCGACGTCTCCGCGTGCACGACCGCGACGAGTCGCGCGTGCGGGTGCTCGCGCTGCGCGTCGAGCAGGCGTTGCGGATCGATCGTGCGCCCCCACGGCTCGTCGACGCGGATCACGTCGGCGCCGGCCCGGCGGGCGACCTCGCACATGCGCTCGCCGAACACACCGTTCACGCCGATGATCACGGTGTCGCCGGGCTCGACGAGGTTGACGAAGCACGCCTCCATGCCTGCGGATCCGGTCCCGCTGATCGGGAGCGTGAGCGCGTTCGTCGTCTTGAACGCGTCGCGGAGGAGTTGGCACGTCTCGTCGAGCAGCGCGAGGAACTCGGGATCGAGGTGGCCGAGCACGGGCCGGGTGAGCGCCTCGATCACCTCGGGAAACGGGTTCGACGGGCCGGGGCCGAGCAGCAACCGTTCGGAGTGCGCCATGGATCGGAGACTACGCGGGGCGGAACAACGGCAGCTTCAAGCCCGGCTCGACCTCGGTGATCGCGAGCTCGACGCGCATCCCGACCGCGACCTCGTCGTTGGCGCAGTCGACGAGATTGCTCACGAGGAACGCGCCTTCGTCGAGGCGCACGACGACGGCCGCGTAGGGCGTGCGCTCCGCGAACGCGGGCAGCGTCGGCGGATGCACGACGGTGAACGACCACACCTCGCCCGTACCCGCGACCTTTGCCGGCTCCGCGTCGCGCGAGCCGCAGGCCGCGCACACCGGACGCGGCGGATGGCGGAACGTGCCGCACGCGGTGCAGCGCTGGATACGGAGCTCGCCGTGTTCGACGCCCTCCCAGAACGCCGCGTCGCGCTCGGTCTGCGGGTCGGGCCGCGGGTACGCCGGCGGCGCCGACGCCGAATCGCTCACCGATCGGCTCCGAGCAGCACCGCGCCCGACGGGTCGCTGATCGCGCCGCACACGAACGCGATCTCCGCGCCGTCGACCTGATTGCACGCGGTGCCGCGCAGCTGGCGCACCGCTTCGGGCAGGTGGTTCACGCCGTGGATGAACGCCTCGCCGTTCGAGCCGCCGTGCGTGTTCACCGGCAGCGCGCCGCCGGGCCAGCGCGTCGCGCCGCGCTCGACGAACGGACCGCTCTCGCCACGCGCGCAGAATCCGTACTGCTCGAGCGCGAGCAACACCGCGGGCGTGAACGGCTCGACGATCATCGCGACGTCGACGTCTTCGGGCGTGATCCCGGCCCGATCGAACAGCCGCTTCGACGCCGCGACCGCGCCCGAATCGCGTTCGCCGAACGCGGCCGTCGTCGCGAAGAAGTCGGCGAGCTCGGTGTGGATCGGCGCGCCGTACTGCACCTGCGCGAGCACCCGCACCGGCGCTTGTCGGAGATCGCGAGCGTGGTCGAGCTTCGTCACGAGCACCGCGGTCGCGCCGTCGTTCTCGAGCGAGCAGTCGAAGAGCCGGATCGGTTCGGCGATCGGTCGCGACGCGGCCCAGTCGTCGAGCGTCACTTCCTTGCGCATGATCGCGTCGGGATTGCGGCTCGCGTGGAACCGCTGCGCGATCGCCTGCATGCCGAAGTGCTCGGCACGTGTGCCGTACACGTGCATGTGCCGCTGCGCGATCAACGCGAACTCGTGCGCCGGCGCGGCGACACCGAACGGGTGCTGCCACTGGCGGAAGTCGCGCAGGCGAGTGCCGGCCTTCGCCCACGGTCGACCGCCCTGGTTCGGATCACTGCCGTACGACGCGGCCTTCGAGCGGTTGCGGGCGCGGAACACGACGACGCACTCGGCGGTGCCGTGCTCGACCGCGAGCGCGGCGAGTCCGAGGATCGACGCCGCGCCGCCGCCACCCGACGGCGTGCGGGCCATGAACCGCAGCTCGGGGATCCCGAGCGTCGTGACGAGATCGACCTCGGCGACCTGCTCGACGTGGTAGCTCACGAAGCCGTCGATCGCGCTCGTGGGCAGGCCCGCGTCGGCGCACGCGCTCGCGATCGCCTCGGTCGCGAGGTCGAGCTCGCTGCGGCCCATGTCCTTCGCGTACCGGGTCTGGCCGATCCCCGCGACCGCCGCGCGCCCCATGTGCCGGACGCTACAGCGGCGCTTCCCCCCGCTCCGTGGTACTGCGAAATCGCGGCATACGCCGGCAACGCAGTACCACGGGCAACAACCGGGCCGCGGTGTGACTTACTGGTGACGTGGGAGAACCCGGCGATCTCGTCCCGAGGGACTTCGCGTCGTGGTACGCGGCGTGCCACGGTCGCATCCTCGCCGGGGTGCGCGTCGCGACGCGCGATTCGCAGCTCGCGGGCGACGCGGTGTCGGAAGCGTTCACGCGCGCGTTCGCGCGGTGGGAACGGGTCGCGGTGATGGAACGACCGGAGGCGTGGGTGTACACGGTCGCGATGAACGTCGCGCGACGGGGCGGCCGACGCGCGGGCACCGAACGTCGCTTATTGCGACGGCTCAGCGCGCACGAGGTCGACGCGCCGGCGCCCCACGAGTCCGAGCCCGAGCTCTGGGCCGCGGTCGACGCACTGCCGCCGCGCCAGCGCGAGGCGGTCGCGCTGCGGTACGTGCTGGGGTTCAGCCAGCACGAGGTCGCGCGGGCGATGGGCACGTCCGACGGCACTGCCGCGTCGACGCTCGCCAAGGCGCGGCACGCGCTCGCAGAGAAGCTCGGCGTCAGCGAGGAGGCCGCGCATGACTGATCTCGAGGAGCTCTTCGGTCCGCTGATCGACGAGAGCGCGCGACGGCGCGAGCCGGTCGAGCAGATCGAGGGGCGCGCGCGTGAGTATCGGAAGCGCGACCGTCGCCGTCACCGGGTGCAGGGCTTCCTCGCGGGCGCGGTCGTCGTCGCGCTGGTCGCCGGCGCGGTCGCGTTCGTGCGCGGCGGCGACGATTCGTCGGTGCCGCCCGCGCAGTCGTCGCCGACCACGACGACGGGCGTACACATCCCCGCGGGCTGGCAGACCTACGACTACGGCCTCGCTCGCATCTCGATCCCACCGAGTTGGTCCGTCACCGAGGGATGCCCGCAAGCCAAGACCCTCGTCATGATCGACCCGGAGACGAACGGACTCGGCTGCGGCGCCGGTGCCCGCGGGCCGAGCGTGACCATCCTTCCGTTGCCGAGCAACGCGCACGCGCAACTCAACGGGACGGTCAACGGCATTCGGTACGCGGAGTGGTCGCCCAATTGCCCGCCGCAGGCGCATTGCGGCGCGATCGTCGACGTGCCCAGGTTGAAGGTGCGCATCGATCTGGGCAACGTCGCCACGCCGCCGATCCTGCAGACGCTCACGTACTCGACCGACGCGCGCGTCCTGCAGCAGCCATTCGGCCCGGCGCCGCGATCGTGGCGGACGATCACGTACGCCGGGATCTCGGTGCGCGTGCCGAAGTCGTGGAAGACGGTCACACCCGATGCCTGCGGTCCGCTCCCGAACACGGTCGCGCTGGGCACAGCCGACGTCAGCATCGGTGAAGGCGCATGTCTGGTTCGAAAGCCGACGGCTCCGCCGGTTGCATCGTTGTTGATGACCACGTTCGACCAGAACCTCGAGGTCACCCGGCGTCTCGCCGCGAGCGCGCTCCATCACAACGGGCTCACGCTCGAACGCGCGCCGGTGACGGGTCCGTTCGTTCCGGCGGTCAGCTACCTCATCGCACGCGGCAGCAAGGTGGTCGACGTGAGGATCGGCCTCGGGCTCGACCCCGCGATCGCGCGGGGCATCGCCGGCTCGATTCGATCGGCGAAGTAGTCAGCCGAGGCTGCGCGCGAGGCCATCGAGGATGTCGGTCTCCGACACGAGCATCTCGGCGAACTCGAAGTGCCGGAGAATCGACACGACGATGATCGCGCCGCCGACGATGACGTCGACGCGTCCCGGATCGAGCCCGGGATTGTGGCGGCGCCGCGCGATCGGCTCGGTCGCGAGCGTGCGGAACACGTCCTCGGCCGCGGCGCGCGTCAAACGGAAATGATGCGTGAACTTCGGGTCGTACGTCGTGAGGCCGAGCTCGATCGCGGCGAGCGTCGTGACCGTGCCCGCAAGGCCGACGACCGTCGCCGCGCTCGCAACCGAAGGGATCTCGCGCTCGACGTCGGAGAGGTGGTCGCGCACCGCCGACACCGCGTTGCTCAGCTCCTCCGGCTCCGGCGGATCACCGTGCAGGTACTGCTCGGTCAGCCGGACGCAACCGATGTCGATGGAGATGAGGCCCTCGGGCTTGTCGGTGCCGAGCACGAACTCGGTCGAGCCGCCACCGACGTCGATCACGAGGAACGGCGCGGGCTCCTGCAGCCCGGCGGTCGCACCGAGGAACGACAGCGCGGCCTCGTCCTCACCCGCCAGCAACTCCGGACGCGTCCCGCGCAGCGCGTCGGTCGCGGGGTCGAAGAAGTCGTCGCGGTTGCGCGCGTCGCGCGACGCGCTGGTGGCCGTGGCGCGCACCCGCTCGGCGCCGAGCCGCTCGATGATCTCGCCGTACTCGCGGAGCACCGCGACCGTGCGCTCGATCGCGTCGGGTCGCAAGGTGCGATCGGCGTCGACGCCCTGACCGAGTCGCGTGATGCGCATCTCGCGCTGCACCGGTTCGAGCGTCGCATCGGCGCCGCGTCCGTCGACGTCGGCGACGAGCAGACGCGTCGAGTTGGTTCCGATGTCGACGGCGGCGACGCGGGTCATGACGAGCCCTCCGATGCGAGCCGCCGCGCGACCCATCTGCCGACCGGATCCTCCCCGCCCGCGAGGTGGTGCGCGTAGTGCGCGTGCAGACACTTCACGCCGACGCGCGTCCCGCCGACCCCACCGTGCGGACGCGGCCCGCGGTGTTCGACCGGCAGCGCGGTGTCGCGCTCGGCCGCGTACGCGTCGTGCGCGCGCCGGATCGCGTCGGCCGGGATCTCGGCTTCCGCGGCGCGCACCCCGCCGTCGGCCTCGATGCGCGACACGCGGCGCACGAGATCGCGGTCGACGAGCCAGTACCGGGTCGGCATCGGAGTGCCGTCGTCGAGCAGAGGTGCGTTGCGGATGACCGCCGGCTCGCCGTCGGCGGTCGTGGCGACGATCTCGAAGTCGGCCTGCGGCGCGCGTCCGAGCAGCTCGGAGAGGCGGGCGATCTCAGCGGCCGTCGGCATCGGCCCCATGCAACCGGTAAGCGCCCGGTGCGGGCAAACCGGTTGCGAGAAAGCGACTACTGGCCGGGCTGCGCGGCGACGGTCGGCCCGGCGACGGTCGTGGTGGGTGCCGCCGCGGTGGTCGTGGGAATCGTGGTCGTCGTGGTGGTCGTCGGCGGCAGGGTCGTCGTCGGTGCGACGGGCACGACCGTGAACAGCTTCTCGCCCGGCGACGCCATGTTGTAACGCTCGCGCGCGATGCGTTCGATCTCCGACTTCGTGTGCAACTTCGCGGCTTCGCTCGCGAGCGCCTTGTTCTGCGAGCGCAGGATCGTGAGGTCGTGACGGGCGCGGTTCACCTGCGTGCGCTGCGAGAGGTACGACCGCGTCGGGAACACGAACACGAACAGGAACGCAACGCTGAACACGGTGAGGAACGCGATGCGCGAGGGCGCGTTGATGTTCTTGAGCCGGCTCACGACGTGCGTCCCGCGAACGCGGCGATGCCCGGATACGCCGCGGCCTCACCGAGCTGTTCCTCGATGCGCAGCAGCTGGTTGTACTTCGCGACGCGGTCGCTGCGCGCCGGCGCGCCGGTCTTGATCTGACCGCAGTTCGTCGCGACCGCAAGATCCGCGATCGTCGCGTCCTCGGTCTCTCCGCTGCGGTGCGACATCACCGCGGTGTACGAGTGCCGCGCCGCGAGCGCCATCGTGTCGAGCGTCTCGGTGAGGCTGCCGATCTGGTTCACCTTCACGAGGATCGAGTTGGCGACGCCGAGCTCGATGCCGTGGGCGAGGCGCTCGGAGTTCGTGACGAACACGTCGTCACCGACGATCTGGATGCGCCCGCCGAGTCGCTGCGTCAATGCCTGCCAACCGTCCCAGTCGTCCTCGGCCATGCCGTCCTCGATCGAGACGATCGGGTAGCGATCGCAGAACCCGTCGAGATAGGCGGCGAAATCGGCCGACGGGTACTGCTTGCCTTCACCCGCGAGGTCGTACACGTCGTCGTGGAAGAGCTCGGTTGCGGCGATGTCGAGTGCGATCGCGATCTCGTCGGCCGGCTTGTAGCCCGCGCGCTCGATCGCCTCGACGAGCAGGCGCAGCGCTTCCTCGTTGCTCGGAAGGTCGGGCGCGAAGCCGCCTTCGTCGCCGAGCGCGGTCGCGAGCCCGCGGTCGTGCAGGATCGATTTGAGCGTGTGGTACGTCTCGGCGCACCAGCGCAGGCACTCGGCGAAGCTCGCGGCGCCGACGGGGACGATCATGAACTCCTGGACGTCGACGTTGCTGTCGGCGTGCGCTCCGCCGTTCAACACGTTCATCATCGGTACCGGCAGCACGTGCGCGTTCACACCGCCGAGGTACCGGAACAGCGGCAGGTCGACTTCGTCGGCCGCGGCCTTCGCCGCCGCGAGCGACGCGCCGAGCACCGCGTTGGCACCGAGCCGCGACTTCGCCGGAGTGCCGTCGAGCTCGAGCAGGGCCTCGTCGAGACCGCGCTGGTCGAGCGCGTCGAGCCCACACAGCGCGTTGCGGATCTCGCCGTTCACGTGCTCGACCGCGCGCAGCACGCCCTTGCCGCCGTAGCGGTCGCCGCCGTCGCGCAGCTCGACGGCCTCGTGCGCACCGGTGCTCGCACCGCTCGGCACCGCCATGCGGCCCCGCGCGCCGGAGATGAGGTCGACCTCGACCTCGACCGTCGGGTTCCCCCGGGAGTCGAGGATCTCCCTCCCGACGACGTCTTCGATGATGCTCATGCGGCTCCGTACCTCGGCGCGTCCACGACCCGCAGGCCGCGGGAGAGGCTCCGGCCGCCTCGGCCCGGCGCCTTGCTGATGATGCTCATGGGTGGGCGCGCGCCTTGGTGCTCGTGTTGTTGGTGTGGTCAATGTAGACGGTTGCACACCACGCGCCGTGGGACCAGGAGCGCAGAACGTGTGTTCGGCCGGCGGGTGTCGTGCTACCCCGGAGTCCAGCGCGTCGAGGGGGTCGCGAGCCAGGCGAGCATGTCCCGGCGGGTCGTCGGGCCACGGGGGCTCCAGCGGGTGGGTTGCACCGCGGCGGCCGCGGCGGGCGCGGCGGCGAGCGAATCGGCCGCGAGCGCGCAGCGGGTCGCATCCGCATCGATGTCGAAGAGACGCGCCGCGTTCAGCCCGAGCACGTCGCGCTTCACCGCGTCGGTGAGCGCGGGATAGTCGTACCGATCCTGCAGCTCCGCGCTGATCTCGAACGCGCGGAACGCCATGATCTGGCTCTGCGGCGGCCCGTACCAAACCGAGTCGGTACCCCACAGCACGCGCTGCAGCCCGACACGACCGAGCAGCTTGCCGAGCAGGTGCGCCGCTTGATCAGGATGTCGCAGCAGGCTGCGCCACACCGACGCGAGGTCGACCCACACGTTCGAGTTCGGTTGCACGTGGTGCGCGTCGAGCGCGACGAGGAGCCGGTCGACGCCGACCGGATCCGTGGGGTTGTACACGCCTTCGTGATGACCGGGTTGCCAGTTCGCGTGGAAGATCACGAACTGCATGTCGGGGAAGAGGCGTGACACCGCGACGACGTCTTCGGGACCGTTGTGGGCCGTGTCGAAGTCGACCAGCGGCAGTCCCTTGTGCGCGACGAACACGCGCACGCCGAGATCGTGCGCGTGCTGCACGACGGGGAGGCCGAGCGCGGGATCGTCGAGCGCGAAGCCGTGTCGGTCGGGTCCCCACGCCGTGTACACCTTGAACGCCGCGACCTTGCGCGTCGCCGCGGTCGCGGTCATGCCGTCGAGGCGCGCGTGGAGATCGCCGAAGTTCGGCGCGATGACGTTCTGCACGAGCACGCGCGACGCACCGTCGCGCGTGAGCTGATCGGCGAACGTCTGCGTGGCCAGCGCGTCGGAGAACGGGAGCGGCGCGTCGTCGGGACCGCTGTTCGGCACGTCGGTGAGCATGGCGACGGTCGTGTCGCTCAGCACGAACATGTCGTGCAGGTAGTTGGCGCGGTCGGCGCAGTCGAAGGGATCGGCCGCGTTGCAGTCGGGCAGCATGCCGCCGACGAGCTGCACGGTGTCGGGCGCGGTGTGCCGCCACGGACCGTCGGGCATGAGGTGGTGCGAGTGCACGTCGAAGACGAACTCGTCGCCGCTCAGCGCGTGCTCGCACGCGACGACGTCGGTCGTGCTCGGAACCGAGAACGTTCCGCCCGGTGCGGAGGTCGGCGGCGACGTGTGGGTTGGACGGGTCGTCGTCGACGCGGCGCGGTGCGACGCCTTCGCGCACGCGTTGAAGACCGTCAACGACGCGGCCACGCCGCCGGCACCGCGGAGGAACGCGCGCCGGTCGATCGCGTGACGACGCGCGGCCGCGTCGATCTCGGCCAGCGTCGCGGCGGCGACGTCGAGATCCGCGTGCGTCCCGGGCGCGGGCACGAACTCGCCATTCGTCTCCGGCCCGACGCCGAACGGAAGGCTCACACCCGATCCACGGCTTCCCGCCGCGATTCGTTCACAACGGGTCGGTGCGAACCAGTGTGCAGAGCAGCCGCAGCGCGAGCAATCTGTGCGCCGCGGGCCGGAGCAATACTCCGGCGTTCGTGCGCACCCCTGCACGGGCTTCGCCGCCACATCCACACACCGAGGAGGATCGACGAATGTCCCAGCTCCTGCGAGTGCAGAACTTCCTCGTGTCGATCGACGGATTCGGCGCGGGCGAGGGCCAGAGCCTCGAGGCACCCTTCGGACATGCAGAACGCCGAGGTGGCGCCGCCGCCCACCTCCCGGCCGACCTGGTCTCGTGGGCGGCCGCCACCGCGAGCTGGGCGGGCCGCACGGAGCCCGGCGGATCCCGTGGGCTCGACGACTACTTCACTCGCGACTTCGCCGAGAACATCGGTGCCGAGATCATGGGCCGCAACAAGTTCGGGCCGCAGCGGGGCCCGTGGGAGAACCTCGAATGGGAGGGGTGGTGGGGAGACGCTCCGCCGTTCCACACGCCCGTGTTCGTCCTGACCCACCATCACCGACCCAGCTTCACGCTGGCCGACACCACGTTCCACTTCCTCGACGCGACGCCCGCGGAGGCGTCGCGGCAGGCCAAGGACGCGGCCGAAGGCAAGGACGTCCGGATTGGCGGTGGCGTCGCGACGGTTCGCCAGTTCCTCGAGGCGGACCTCATCGACACCCTGCATGTCGCCGTCGCGCCGGTCGAGATCGGCCGGGGGGAACGACTCTGGACCTCCCACGAGGACCTGCTCGACCGGTTCCACCTCGAGTCCGTGCCCAGCCCCAGCGGCGTGACGCACCTGCTCTTCTGGCGGCGGTGACGCCGGCGGGACCGCCGCTCGAATCGGAACCGACGACGGCCGGGGATTGCGGAAGACTCAGCCTGGTGGGCGACGCGCCACGACGAAGGTTTCGACCAGTGCGACGATCTCCCGAGGCGCTTCCATCCCGCGGCCGCGCTGGCCGACACGGTGGGCGACGTGCCCTGCATCGTGCTCGCGTTGGCGTTGCGTGACGGACCGGCCGACTCGGTCATACCGGCCGTACAGAACCTGATGCTCGCGGCGCGCGCGATCGGGATCGGCTCGGTACCCACGACCCTGCACCCGTCGGTCATGGATCGCTTCCGCGAGATGTTCGACATCCCCGGCGACGCCCGCTTCCACTTCTGCATCCCACTCGGCTACCCCGAGGGCAACTTCGGACCGACCGCCCGCAAGCCGACCGCCGAGACGACCTTCTTCAACCGCTGGGACGAACCCCGCCGTGGAGTGACGAAGCTTCGTCCTGACCGGGCGGCCCGGCTCACCGATCGCCGCCGTCGACGCACGTGAGCGCGGCTGCGAACCCAGCACCACCGCGCAAATCGCCTCAGGCGCCGGCGGCGCGGTCCCACGCGGCGGCGACCACGTCGGCCGGAGCCGAGACGAGCTCGACGCCGTCGGCCGCAGCCTGGCGTTCCATCGCCGCGAACCGGTCGCGGTACTCGCGCGCCCAGGCGCGCAGCGCGGCCTCGGGGTCGAGTCCGCGCGCCCAGGCCAACGCAACGACCGCGCCGAGCAGCTCGCCGAGCGCGTCGGCGCCGCGCTCGAGCGAGGCCAGCGCGCTCGCCGCGCGCGCCGCGGCATCCGCCGCGGGATCGAGTCCGATCGACGTGGCCTTGCGAAACAGCTTCGGTGTGAGCAGCAGCGCCGGCAGGCTCATCGTCACGCCCGCGACGAGCGAGTCGCTCCCCTTCTCGTCGCGCTTGATCTGCTCCCAGTTCCGCACGACGTCGCCGCTGCCCTCGACCGTGACCTCACCGAACACGTGCGGATGCCGGCGCACGAGCTTCGTGTGGATGCCGCGCGCGACGTCGGCGATCGTGAACGCGCCCGCCTCGCGCGCGAGCACCGAGTGGATCACGACCTGGAAGAGCAGGTCGCCGAGCTCGTCCTCGAGGTTGTCGTACGCACCCGCGGCAATCGGCTCGTCACCGCCGGGCGCGTCGACCGGCAGCTCGTCGATCGCCTCCGCGACCTCGTAGGCCTCTTCGAGGAGATGACGCTCGAGCGAATGGTGGGTCTGCTCCGCGTCCCAGGGACAGCCGCCCGGGCCGCGCAACCGCTCGGTCAAGGCGACGAGCGCGGCGAACTCCCCGGCGACCGCCAGCTCGCCGGTGTCGACGAAGACCGACGTGAGGTGGTCGGGCTCGACGACGCGGTCGAGGTCTTCGAGCGCGACGGTGTGCACCGACTCGTCGGGCAGACCCAACCGCGCGAGCACGGTCACCGGCGTCTCCGGCGGAAGCGCCTCGAGCAGCCCGAGCTTGACCTCGGACAGCACGAGCCGGCTGTCGCACTGCGCGATCACCAGCGGGCCGGAGTGGCCGGCCGCCGAGGTCGCAAACGAATGCGCGTCGACGACGTGGCCGCCGCGCAACGAGTCGATGCCGAGCCGCGCCCACGCGAGGTCGGCGAACGACAGACCGGGCACGATCTCGACGTCGACGCCTGCGGCCGGCGCACGCTCGTGCAGTCGCACCACCGTGTGCTCGGCGACCGTCGCGCTGCCCGGCACCGCGTAGACCACCTCACCGTGGTCGCGCGCCGCGGTGAGCAACGCGTCGACGATCGCGGCGTACACCGCGTCGAGATCGCGGCCCACGTCGTACTCCGAGTCGAAGCCGGTCATCGCGATCCCGGCCGCGATCAGCTCCTGCGCGGCGGGGTGGCGCAGCGTGCGCGCGTACCGGCGACCGGCGCGTTCGAGCGCAGTGCGCGCGGCAGGGAGCACGAGGTCGGCGCCGGCGGGTCCGAGCCCGACGACAACGACACGCGCGCTCACGTCGTGGGCGTCGGCGTACTGGTGGAGGTGCTGGACCCGTTGCGCGAGTCACGCACCGACGGCACCTTCGGCGCGTCGACGCGGAACGTCTTCGGGTTCCACGTGCCGTAGACCGGATCGACGTGCACGGTCGCCTTCTTCAGCCCCGCCGACACGAACTGCTGCAGGAGGTTCTCCTGCTGCAGGATCTGCTGACGGATCTGCGGCTCGAGCGACGCGAACGACGGCGCCACGTACTTCGTCTTCAGGATGACGTGCCATCCGAACTGGCTCTGCACCGGTTGCGTCGGCACGTTCACCGTTGCGGCCTCGGCCGCGGTCTGGAACTCGGCGACGAACTCATTGGCGGACAGGCAGCCGAGCGCTCCGCCGTTCTTCGCGGATCCGGTGTCGGTCGACTTCTGCTTCGCCAGCGTGCCGAAGGCGACACCCTGCGAGAGCTGCGTCTCGATCGCCTGCGCCTCGGCCTGTGTCTTCACGAGGATGTGCGCGACGCTGAAGCCCGACGGGCAGAGACTGCCGACGTTCTTGGTGTAGAAGTCGTGCTCCTGCGCCTGCGTGATCGGGTGCTTCGCGTCGAGCACGGTCGTCACCGCGACGAGGCGCGCTTCGCGCGCGTCCTCCTGATTCTGGAACCACGGAGGGAACGCCTTCACGAGCGCGGTGCCGTCGTCGCTCTGCGACGCGAACAGCTGCGCGAACTGCGACTTGCCCTCGGTCACGTCGGTCGCCGTGACCTTGAGGTGCATCGACTTGAACTCGCGGTCGACGACGACTTGATTCACGAGCCGGTTGAGCCAGCTGGTGGTGAGGTTGCGCGTCGGGTGACCGGTCTCGTCGAAGAGGCGCGTGCTGCTCGAACCCTGCGATGCGACCGACTGGTCGAGCGCCTTGAGCTTCGTGTTCGCCGCGAGCGCGCTGATGTCGTGCTCGAAGCTCTTGCGCGAGATGGCGGTGCCGTCGACGGTGACCGCGTTCACGCGCACGACCGACGCGACCGTCGTGCTGCCACACGAGGAGAGCAGGAGGGCGAGCGTCGCGGCGACGAGCACCCCGGCGCCGGCGCGGGCGCGCCCGGGGCGCACGGAGAGGGGGCTCATGACGGGGTCGATGCTACCGGCGCCGCTTCGGCGGGAGCGATCTCGGCCAGCACGGCACGCAGCGCCTCGGCGATCGATCCGGCCTTGCCGGGCCCGGCGAACGGGATGGTGACGACACCGTCGACCGCAACCGCGCCGGGCGCGAGCCGGCGCAGCCGAACCTCTTGGGATTTCCTCAGCTCGAGCCCGGTGAAGCGGGCCCGCCCGCGCTGGAGCGACACCTCGCGGATCCCGCGTACGAGGCACGCGACGCGCAGGCGCGCGACGTCGAGCAGCGCCGCGGCGGGCGCGGGCGGCGGGCCGTAGCGGTCGGCCCATTCGCTCGCGACATCGTCGACGTCGGCGTCGGTCGTGACCGCGGCGAGGTGGCGGTAGGCCTCGAGCCGCACGTCGTCGCGGGCGATGTAGTCGCGCGGCAGGTGCGCGTCGACGGGCAGGTCGATCGCGACCTCGGCCGGTTCCGGTGTCGTCTCGCCGGTCAGCTCGCCGACGGCCTCGGTGACCATCTCCATGTAGAGGTCGAACCCGACGGCCGCGATCTGACCCGACTGCTCCGCGCCGAGCAGGTTGCCCGCGCCGCGGATCTCCAGGTCGCGCAGCGCGATCTTGAAACCCGATCCGAGGTCGGTGTACTCGCCGATCGTCTTGAGCCGTTCGTACGCCTCTTCCGACAGCGCGCGGTCCGGCGGGTGCAACAGGTACGCGTATGCGCGCTGGCCCCGCCGGCCGACGCGGCCGCGTAGCTGGTAGAGCTGCGCGAGCCCGAGGAGGTCGGCGCGGTCGACGACGAGCGTGTTCACCGTCGGCATGTCGAGGCCGCTCTCGACGATCGTGGTGCACACCATCACGTCGAACTCGCCTTCCCAGAACGACGTGACGACGCGCTCGAGCCGGCCTTCGTCCATCTGCCCGTGCGCGACGTCGACGCGCGCTTCGGGTACGAGCTCACGGACGTCGTGCGCGACCTGCTCGATGTCCTGCACGCGGTTGTGCACGTAGAGGACCTGGCCCTCGCGCAGCAGCTCACGGCGGATCGCCTCCGCGACCGCGCGCTCGTCGTACGGACCGACGTACGTGAGGATCGGCTGCCGGTCCTCGGGCGGCGTGTTCACCAGCGATAGGTCGCGGATGCCCGTGAGCGACAGCTCGAGCGTGCGCGGGATCGGGGTCGCCGAGAGCGCGAGCGCGTCGACGCCCGCGCGCAGCTGCTTGATCTTCTCCTTGTGCATCACGCCGAAGCGCTGTTCTTCGTCGACGATCAGCAGCCCGAGGTTGTGGAACTTGATGTCGTCCGACAGCAGCCGGTGCGTGCCGATCACGATGTCGACGCTGCCGTCGGTGAGCCCGCGCAGCACCGCGTTCTGCTCTTTCGTGCTGAGGAAACGCGACAACGCTTCGACGCGCACGGGATAGTTCGCGAAGCGCTCGCGGAACGTCTGCCCGTGCTGGCTCGCGAGCAACGTCGTCGGCACGAGCAGCGCGACCTGCATGCCGTCCTGCACGGCCTTGAACGCGGCGCGGATCGCGACCTCGGTCTTGCCGTAGCCGACGTCGCCGCACACGAGCCGGTCCATCGGGATGGCCCGTTCCATGTCGGACTTGGTGTCGATGATCGCCTGGAGCTGGTCCGGTGTCTCCTCGTACGGGAACGCGTCCTCGACCTCGTGCTGCCACGGCGTGTCCGGCGCGAATTGATGGCCGGGCGTCGCGAGTCGCCGGCGGTAGAGCACGACGAGCTCGCCCGCGACGTCGCGCACGGCATCGCGCACGCGCGACTTCGTCTTCTGCCAGTCGGCGCCGCCCATCTTCGACAGCTTCGGTGTGTCACCGCCGGTGTACTTGCGGATGATGTCGATCTGGTCGGTCGGGACGTAGACCTTCTCGTCGCCGCGGAACTCGACGAGCAGGTAGTCGCGCTCGAGCTCGAACATCGTGCGCGACACCATGCCGCCGAACCGACCGATGCCGTGCTGGCGGTGCACGACGTAGTCGCCCGGCGCGAGCCCTTCGTAGTAGTCCTGCGTACGACGCGCGCCGCGCGGTGTGCGATGCACGCGGCGACGGCCCGTGAGGTCGGCTTCCGCGACGAGCGCGACCAACGCTCCGGGCACGACCGCGCCGCGATCGAGCGGCGCGATGACGATGTGCGCGCCCGGTTGCTGCAACAACGGCGAGCGCAGCGGAACCGACGCCACGACGTCGACCATGAGACCCTCGTCGGCGAGCACCTGCGCGAGCCGGTCCGCGGAGCCCTTGCCCTCCGCCGCGAGCAACACGCGGTAACCCTCGGCGCGCAGTGCGGTCAGCCGCTTCGACAGCGCGGCCGAGTCGCCGACGACGGGATCGAACGCGCCGGCCGCGAGGTGCGGCGTGTCGGGGCCCTCGGGCGTGTTGAGCACGGGCACCACACCGGCGCGCGTCGACGCGAGCAGCCGGTCGAAGGGCAGCGACAGGCGCGGCAGCGCGTCGCCGGTGGTCGCGCCCCACGTCGTCGAGAGCGCGTCGGCGAGCGCGGCCTCTTCGTCGAGCAGGTCCTGCGCGCGATCGCGCAGCCGGCGCGGCTCGAGGAGCACGACCAGCGCGCCCGGACCGAGGAGGTCGGGCAGCAGGCGCTCGTCGGGTGCGAGCCACGGCAGCCACGACTCCATGCCGTCGAACGTCTGGCCCTGCTCGATGCGCTCCCACTGCGCGGCGCCCCACGGCTCTTCGGTGATGAGGGCGGCCGCACGGGCGCGCACGTCGTCGGTCGGCAACAGCTCGCGCGCGGGGAAGATCGTCACCGCGTCGCGCTCGCGCGTCGTGCGCTGATCCGCGATCGAGAACTCGCCGAGCCGGTCGACCTCGTCGCCCCAGAGATCGATCCGGACCGGGTGATCGGCCGTCACCGGATACACGTCGACGATCGAGCCGCGCACCGCAACCTCGCCGCGCGCCTCGACCTGGTACTCGCGCCGGTAGCCGAGCTCGACGAGGCGGGCGACGAACTCGTCGCGGTCGAGCCGCCCGCCGGGGGCGACCGTGACCGGCTCGACCTCGGCGACGTTCGGGCCGAGCCGCTGCACGAGCGCGCGCACGGGCGCGACGACGACGCACGGACCCGCGCTCGCGTCGCCCTGCGTCCGCAGGCGCCACAGCACGCGCATGCGGCGACCCATCGTCTCGAGGTTCGGCGACACGCGCTCGAACGGCAGCGTCTCCCACGCGGGGAACAGCTCGACCGCGTCGGGCCCGAGCAGCTGCCGCAGGTCGTGCGCGATGCGCTCGGCGTCGGCCGCGGTGGGCGCGGCGACGACGATCGGCGTGCGCGCGGTCGCGCGCGCGAGCGCGGCGAGGAACAACGGGCGCGCCGCGTCGCCGACCGCGACCGACTGCCCGCCACCACCGCTCGCCGCGACGACCGCGGGCTCCTCGGCGAGGAGCGCGGCGACACCCGCGAGCGGAGCGGTCGGTTCGGGCGCGGCGTTCGACGGACTCACGAGCGCGTCATACCGCGCGCGTGTTGTACCGATTCATCGCGGCGTCGACGCCGTCGCTGAGGATCAACTCGGTCGCGTCGGCCGCGTCCTCGATCGTGACGTCGATCTCCAAACGGTCGCGCTTGGAGAATCGGTCGAGCACGTGGTCGGCGCCGAACTCCTTGCTGCGCGGCTTGTCGACACCGATGCGGATGCGCACGAATGCGTCGCTGTGCAGGTGCGACTTGATCGAGCGGAGCCCGTTGTGGCCCGCGAGCCCTCCGCCGACCTTGACCTTCAGCACCGCGGTCGGCAGGTCGAGCTCGTCGTGCACGATCACGAGGTGGTCGGGCTCGACGCCGTAGCGGCGCGCGAGCAATGCGACCGCCTGGCCGGAGTCGTTCATGTACGTGAGCGGCACTGCGAGCGCGAGGCGCTTGCCGTCGACGCGCACCTCGTCGACGAGCGCGCGCTCCTTGCCCTTCTTGAGCCGCGCGCCGTGCCGGCGCGCCAGCAGCTCGACGACCTCGGCACCGACGTTGTGACGCGTCCCGACGAACTCCGCGCCGGGATTTCCGAGGCCGACGACCAGCAGGTCGGCCGGCGTGCCGGTTCGCTCGCCGCGCCGCAGCATCGCGTCGTGCCGCCCGCCCGGTTACTCCGAGCTCGCTTCGGCGGCGGGCGCCGCGCCCTCGGCCGCGCCCTCGGCGCCTTCGCCCTCGGCGGCCTCGCCCTCGGTCGGCGTCTCTTCCTCGGCGACGCGCGGCTGGGAGATGTGGCCGACGGTGGTCTCGGGATCGGTGACGACCGTGACGCCGCTCGGGACCGAGAGGTCGCTCACGTGGATCGAGTCGCCGATGACGAGCGCAGTGACGTCGTGCTCGATCGCGTTCGGGATGTCGCCGGGCAGCGCCTCGACCGTGAGCGAGAAGAGCGACTGCTCCAGGAGGCCGCCCTCACGGACGCCTTCGGCCTCGCCGACGAACTGGATCGAAACCTCGGCTTCGATCGTCTGGTCGGCGCGCACCCGGATGAAGTCGACGTGCATCAGGGTGCCCCGAACCGGGTGGCGGTGGATCTGACGGGCGAGTGCGAGCTGGTCGCCCTCGTCGCTCTTGAGCGTGATCAGCGTGTTGCCGCCGCTCGCGCTGCGGAGGAGAAGGTCGAGCTCGTGCGCGGGCACGGTCACCGACGCGGTGTCGCCGCCGAGGCCGTAGACGACCGCCGGAACCCGGCCGTCGCGTCGCAGCCGGCGGGCGACGGCCGATCCGGTCTCGGTGCGCTTCTGCGCGATCAGCGTGGCATCGGGCATGGCTGGCTACCTCGATCGAGAGCGGCGGCCCGGGACGTCAGGGCGCGGGAACCTCCCATTCTGCCAGGTCGGTCCCCGTTGGCGCCCCTCGACCCGGCTCGGTGGTTCGGTGGTACTGCGTTCCTCGGCGATACGCCGGGAACGCAGTACCACTGGACTCACTCGGGGATCGGCATGCGCCCGATCGAGTCGCCGGTCTGGTTCGTGAACCAGATCGCGCCGTCGGGGCCGACGGCGATGCCCCTCGTGCCGCGCAAGGTCGGTGCCGTGAAGGTCGTGAGGTGGCCACTCGTCGAGAGCCGGCCGAGCACGTCGAAGATGCCCGTGTACCAGATGTTGCCGTCGGGGCCGGCGACGAGCTGCGCCGGGACATCCGACAGGGGGACCGGGAACGTCGTGACGTCGCCGTCGGTGGTGATGCGACCGACCTGATCGCCGAGCTCCGCGAACCAGAGCGCGCCGTCGGGTCCTACCGCAATGTCGCTCGGCCCGTCGATCTCCTCATTCTTGGTGAACGCCGTCGCGCGTCCCGCGGTCGTGAGGCGCGTGATCGTGTTGCGCGGGAAGTCCGCGATCCAGAGGTTCCCGTCCGGTCCCGCGGTGATGCCTTCCGGGTCCCGCGTCCGCCGGTTCGAGAAGTTCGTGATCACCCCCGCGGTGGTGACGCGCCCGATCGAGTTGTTGGCGGTGTTCGTGAACCACAGCGCGCCGTCGGAGCCGGTGACGATGTCGAACGGTCGCGCGATCGTCGAGTCGGAGAAGTTCGTCACCGCGCCGGCCGTCGTGATGCGCCCGATCGAGTCGTTGCCGATGTTCGTGAACCACAGCGCGCCGTCGGGACCGACGGTGATTCCTATCGGCTCGTCGATGCTCGGGTCGGCGTAATGCGTGATCTTCCCGGCGGTGGTGATGCGCCCGATCGAGTTCCCGCCCGAGTTGGTGAACCACAGGGCGCCATCGGGACCGGAGACGATCGCCTCGGGATTACTGATCCCGCTCGGGTTGAAGCAGCGCACCGTGCCGGCCGTCGTGACGCGGCCGATCGAGTCGGCGGTCGTGTTCGCGAACCACAATGAGCCGTCGGGGCCGGCCGCGATCGCGGTCGGGCCGATGATGCACGGGTTCTGGAACACCTTCGCGTGGCCGGCGGTCGTGATGCGCCCGATCGAGCTCGGCTTGGTGTTCGTGTACCAGAGCGCGCCGTCGGAGCCCGCGACGATGTCGCGACCAAAATGCACGTTCTTCGCCGAGACCGACGTCGCGTGGCCGTCGGTCGTGATGCGCCCGATCGAGTTCTGGCCCACGTACCACAGCGCGCCGTCGGGACCGGCGGTGATGCCCTGCGGGCGGAGCGCGTCGCCGTTGAACTCCTTGTCCTTGCCCTTCGTCGTGACCCGGCCGATCTTGTCGGTGCCGGAGTTCGTGTACCAGAGCGAGCCGTCGGGTCCGGCGGTGAGGTGGTCGGCGAAGAACCCGCTGAAGAACGTGAAGTGGCCGCCGGTCGTCAGCCGGCCGGCGCCGCTCCCCGCGGGCGCGAACCACAACGCGCCGTCGCTGCCGACGGTGATGCTGTCGGTGTTCGAGGCGATCTGCTGGTTCTTGAACACGGAGACCGCGCCCGCGGTCGTGATGCGTCCGATCGATCCCTCGCCGTTCGTGAACCACATCGCACCGTCGGGACCCGCGGTGATGCCGCCGGGATCGACGATCTTCTTCGACTGGAAGCGGGTGATCTTCCCGCTCGTCGTGATGCGCCCGATCGACGCGTTCGTCGCGTTCGTGAACCAGAGCGCGCCGTCGGGTCCCGCGGCGATGTCGGTCGGGCCGCTGACGCCGCTGCCCGCGTAGTCACCGATGTCGCCGGCCACGTTGTGACTCGCAGTCGCGGCCGACGCGGTCAGCGCCGGCGCGCCCGCGATCGCCGCGACGAGGAGGACCAGAACCACTCGGACTGCTCGCATGCCGCCCCACCTTCCGGAGATCGAATCGACGCGCCACGCGCCCGACCCGCGAGAAGCCTCGCGGCGTGGGGCGCATTCGGCAAGCGGCCTCGTTCGCGCCGGCTAGCGCAGGCGGAAGATCGCGACGGCGTGGGCGGCGAGCGGATGGGTGACGTCGACGACGGTCACATGATGACGACCGATCGGCCCGGCGTCGTCGATCGGGATCCGCGGCTTGCACGCGAGGGTGCCGCCAGGACCGGCCAGGACCTTGCAGAGCGTCACCCGCTCGGGTGAGGCGAGACCGGTCACGTAGCGGACGCGCAGCAGGTCGCCGGGCGTGAATCCGCTCCCGGTGATCGTCACCTGCCGGCCCGCCCGCCCCGACCTGGGCGCGAGCGCGACCGTCGGTGGCGGCCCCTCCGCGTTCGCCGGTGTGGCCGCGAACGCCGACAGGACGATTGCCGCCGAAGCGACCGCGGCGAGCGCACGCCTCACAGTCATGCCGAATCCCCCCGTCCGACGAGACGCCGGAAATGCTTACAGGTTGTCGCCGCCGAAGAGGCCGGAGACCGAGCCGTCGCAGAAGATCGCGTCGATCGCGCCCGCGAGCAGCGGCGCGATCGACATCACGCGCAATGAGTCGAACTGCTTCTCGTCGGAGATCGGGAGCGTGTTGCTCAGGATCACCTCGCGGATCGGACCGTTCTTCAAGCGGTCGACCGCGGGCCCGGACAGCAGTCCGTGCGTCGCGGCGATGAGCACGTCGGTCGCGCCCCGGTCGACGAGCAGGTTCGCGGCGCTCACGACTGTGCCTGCGGTGTCGATCATGTCGTCGACGAGCACGCACACGCGCCCTTCGATCTCGCCGACGACCTCGGTCGCGACGGCGACGTTGTGCACGCCCTTCGGCCGGCGCTTGTCGATGAATGCGAGCTCGATGTCGAGCCCGGTGCGTTCCTCGAGTTGCGTCGCGTACCGGTGCGCGAGCTTGCCGCCGCCGGCGTCGGGCGAGACGACCGTGACGTCGCCGTCGAGCGCCGACGCGAGGTACTCCGCGATCACCGGCACCGCGGTGAGGTGGTCGACCGGGAAGTCGAAGAAGCCCTGGATCTGCCCGGTGTGCAGGTCGACCGACACGACGCGGTCGGCGCCCGCGGCCGACAGCATGTCGGCGACGAGACGCGCGGTGATCGGCTCGCGACCTTCCGCCTTCCGGTCCTGGCGCGCGTAGCCGTAGAACGGACACACCGCGGTGATGCGCTTCGCCGACGCGCGCTTCGCGGCGTCGATCATGATCAGCTGCTCCATGAGCCGGTCGTTGATCGGATCGCAGTGGCTCTGGAACACGAAGACGTCGCTGCCGCGGATGCTGTCGCCGTACCGGCAGTAGATCTCGCCGTTCGCGAACGTCGAGAGCACGACCTCGCCGAGCGGCGTGTGCAGGTGCTCGACGACTTGGTCGGCCAGCTCGTGATGCCCCCGCCCGGCGACGACGACGAGGGTCTTCTCCGGCGTGAACTGCTTCATCGACGGCAATGTTAGGAGTCTTCGTCGCTGCGGGCGCCGGGGCGCTGATGACCGTCGGTGAACCGCGCGGGCGCGCCCTTCGCGAGCGCGCCGGGCGGCACGTCGTGCGTGACGACCGCGCCCGCGGCGATCGTCGCCCCCTCGCCGACGGTCACCGGCGCGACGAGCACGGAGTTCGAGCCCGTGTGCACGTCGGCGCCGATCGTGGTGTGGTGCTTGTTCACGCCGTCGTAGTTGGCGGTGATCGTGCCGCAGCCGATGTTGGCGTGCGGGCCGACGTCGGCGTCACCGACGTACGAGAGGTGCGGGAGCTTCGTGCCTTCACCGATGTCGGCGTTCTTCGTCTCGACGAAGGCACCGACCTTCGCGCCGGTCGCGAGGCGCGTGCCCGCGCGGACGTTCGCGAAGGGGCCGACCGTGCACGAATCGCCGATCTCGGACTCGGCGACGACCGAGCTCGCGATCGTGCTGTTCGCACCGACGACGGAGTCGACGACGCGCGCGTCGGGTCCGACCACCGACCCGCCGCCGATCACGGTACGGCCCTCGAGGATCGTGCCCGGGAGCAGGCGCACGTCGGGCTCGAGCTCGACCGTGGCGTCGACGTAGGTGCGGTCGGGGTCGACCATCGTGACGCCCTCGCGCATCCAGCGCGTGTTGATGCGGCTTCGGAGCACGGCCTCGGCCTCGGCGAGCTGCGCGCGGTCGTTGACGCCGACCACCTCGGCGGGATCGGCCTCGACGGCGTGCACGTGATGGCCGGCGCGGCGCAGCACCTCGATCGCGTCGGTGAGGTAGTACTCGCCCTGCACGTTCTCGGGGCTGATGCGCCGCAGTGCGGGCGCGAGCAGGTTGCGGCGGAAGCAGTAGATCGACGTGTTGATCTCGTCGACCGCGCGCTCCTCCTCGGTCGCGTCGCTGTGCTCGACGATGCGATCGACGCCGCCGTTCTTGTCGCGCAGCACGCGGCCGTAGCCGGTCGGGTCGCTCGGCCGAGTGGTGAGCACGGTGGCCGCGGCGTCGGAGACGCGGTGCTCGGTCGCGAGCGCGGCGAGGGTCTCGGGGGTGAGCAGCGGCGTGTCGCCGGGGACCACGATGAGGTCGTCCTCGGCGTCGAGGTCGTCGAACGTGCTCGCGCTCAGCGCGACGTTCACGGCTTCACCCGTGCCGCGCGGCGAACGTTGCTCGACGAACTCGACCGGCAGCTCGGTCGCGAGCTGCTCCTGCAGGGTCTTGGTGACGCGCTCGGCACCGTGACCGACGACGACGACGATGCGCTCGAGCGGCAGCGCACACAGCGCGTCGACGACGTGCAGCAGCATCGGCCGACCGCAGAGCGGGTGCAGCACCTTCGGCGTCGAGGACTTCATCCGGGTTCCCTCGCCGGCCGCGAGCACGACGGCGGTGATCGGTCGGTAGGGGCTCATCGCAGGTGCCGTTCCTTCCGCCGCCGGTCGGTCGTCGGGAGCGTCTCGCTCGGGGGCGAGGGTTCGAACCTCGACTCGAGACTCCAAAGGACTCTGTGCTGCCGTTACACCACCCCCGACCCCGGGTGACGTTACCGCCGCGCGCGGGCCATCCTGCGCGGTTTGGCCGGGTCCGCCGGCGCCGAGTACGGTCAGCCCTTGCTATGGGCTCCCTGATCAAGAAGCGCCGCAAGCGC